>JBKJQC010000751.1:0-11612 GCA_046593995.1 Polyangiales bacterium | reverse complement strand
CACCGACTTCGGCATCGCGAAGATCCTCGACGCCCAGTCGATGACGTCCACCGGACAGATCCTCGGGTCGCCGGCGCACATGGCGCCCGAGCAGATCGAGGCGGGCGACATCAGCCCCAAGGTCGACATCTTCGCGACCGGCGTCCTCTTCTACGAGCTGATGACCGGCAATCTGCCGTTCGACGGGAAGAACCCCGCGCAGGTCATCCGCCGCGTGCTCGACGGCGAGTTCACGCCGGCGGACCGCGTCGTGCCGCAGATCGGTGGCCGCTGGAGCTCGATCGTCGCGACGATGCTCGCGCGTGATCCCGAGCGCCGGCCGGGCGACGTCGCCGAGGTCGAGGCGCCGATCCGCCGCGAGCTCGAGGCGATGGGGATCACCGATTCGAACGCGGAGCTGGTCGCGTTCATCATCGACCCGAAGGTCGTCGCCGAGGAGTACGGCGCGCGTCTCAAGCCTCGCCTGGTCGCGCGCGGGCTCGCCTGTCGCGACGCCGGAGACGTCGTCGGCGCGGCGAACGATCTGAATCGCGCCGTCGCCTACGATCCGGCCGACGTGAAGCTCGTGCGCGCCGTGGGCTCGATGCGCTCGCGCGAGCGGCGCTTGCGCAACGTGAGGCGCGCGGTGCCGGTGCTCCTCCTCGCGCTCCTCATCTCTGCAGGGACGTTCGTGGTCGTGCGCCTGGTGCGGACGCCGGAGACCATCGGTCCGGTTCCGAGCGCGACGACCGGTACGTCGGTCACGGAGGCGACCTCCACGTCGGGGCCCGCCTCGGACTCGGCGAGCGCTTCGGGATCCGCGAGCGGGTCGGCGCAGCCACCTTCGACCGCGCCCACCAGTACCGTCGTCGCAGCGCCGCCTGCAGTCGATGCCGGGACCAAGGTGCGCACGGTCTCGATCAACGTCCTACCGCCCGCCGACTTCACGATCGATGGAAAGGGCACGTATCAGTCACCGCCTGCGCCCAAGATCGAGCTGCCGGTGGGGAGCAAACACACCCTCCTCGCGAAAGCCCTGGAGGGCTGGTGCTGTGACGCGTTGACGGCGAACTTCACTGTCGAGCCAGGTGACGGTGAACAGACGCTCCAGTACCGTCTCGCGATCCGCCCCGCCGTCGTCAACGTGTTCCCCGACGACAAGGCCCAGGTCAGGGTGCTTCGCGACGGCAAGGTCCTCGCGCATGGGCCGTCGGGGCTCTCTGTCCCGATCGACGCCATGGCAGTGGAGGTCACAATCGAGGTGACTCCCTCGAACACGGACTTCCAAGCGAAAACGGAGACGGTTAGCCTCACCCCCGGCGCACCGCACACCGTGAAGCTGGCGAAGTAACGCCAGGCGCACGAGCTCGCGCCGTCTCGAACCGTCTTCATGCCTCGCACGCTCGGCCCTCTCCGGGGTCTTCTCCACGCTCTCGCGCTCGCACCGGCGATCCGTCTCTCCACGGTCGTCGCCGCCGTGGCGTTCGCGAGCGCATCGACGACGGAGAGCAGTGGGCGTGCGGCCGCTACGCAGATCGAGCTCGATGCCTTCAAAGGCGGCCGAAAGCTCTACGAGGACGGCAAGCACGCCGATGCGGCGCAATACTTCGCGCTCGCCGTGGACGGTCCCACGCCGACGATCACCGACGCGGCGCTCGTGAACCAGGCGCGCATGATCCGCGGAGCGAGCGCGATGTACCTCGGTCGGCTGCCGGACGCCGACGCGCAGTTCGAGCGCATCCTCGCTTCGGATCCGAAGTTCGAGCCGGACGCGCTGCTCTTCCCGCCCGGCGTGCGCGACGAGTTCCGCCGCATCCGCGAGAAGCTCGAGAAGGCCGCGCTCGAGAAGGCGAAAGGGGACGAGAAGTCGCGCGAGATCGTGGCCCTGCGCGCGGAGCGGACGCGGCTCGTCGGTCAGCTCGGCGCGCTCCGGGCCTATGCGAGCGAGGAGCGGGTCGTCGCGCGTCGGTCGCGCCTCATCGCGACGATCCCGTTCGGCGTCGGCCAGTTCCAGAACGGCGAGTTCGCGCTCGGCGTCTTCTTTGCGGCAACGCAAGGAATCACGCTCGGCGCAGCAACGGTCTCGTTCCTCTACCATCAGTCGCTGCCGGTCGACCCCGAGAACGAGAACGACGCGCGGAACGCGGCGAGCACCGCGCGGATCATCAACTGGATCAGCCTCGGATCGTTCGTCGCGCTCGCGGTCGGCGGCATCGTGCAGTCGCACATCGCCTTCGTCCCCGAGACCCACGAGACACGGACGCGGCCGTTGCCGAAGGGGCTCGCGCTGCGTCCGCTCGTCGGCCCTCTGCCGGGCGGGGCCTTCCTCGGAATCGGCGCGCTGTTCTGAGCGCGGCGCGTCACGGCGGGGCGGGGCGAGGAGGCGAGAAATGCAGCCGCTTTGGGCGGTGCATCGAGGCGAGCGTGCTATCGTCCGCAGCGTGCTTTCTTTGCGGTCCGTCTACGCGCCGGGCGCGCTGATCCTCGCCTCGCTCGGGGTCGCGTGCAGCCACGATCTCGACGACTTCCGGGCGGTCGCCCCGGATACGAGCGTCGGGGTGGACTCCGCGGCCGACACGACGATCGCGACCGACACGATGATCGCGACGGACACGCAGGTCGACGACACTCGCGGCGATGCCACGGTCGACGCCGGCACCGACTCGCGCGTCGCGGACACCGGTAGTCCGGACACCGGCACGGTCGCTGTGCTCGATGCGGACGCGACGGTCGTCGATACCGAGCCCACGCTGGACACTGCGGACGCCGTGGTCGAGGACTCCGCCGCCGACACCGAAGACGCATACGACGCATACGACGCGTACGACGCATACGACGCATACGACGCATACGACGCGACCGACACGCTGGACACGGCGCCGCAGCCCGACGTCGGTCCGGTGACGCCCGTGCCAGGGTGCACCGTGGCCGGCGGAGGCCCAGGCGCGCTGTGCATGCCCGAGACCACCTTCGGCCTCGGCGCCGGGAATGCAACGGCATGCCCCGGTACCGACGGCGGCGCAGGCTGCGCGGCGGAGCTACCGAAGGTGGCGGTGAGAGTGGGGCAGTACTTCCTCGACGAGCACGAGGTGACGGTCGGCCGCTTCCGCACTTGGTGGAACAAGGCCAACCGAGCGTTTCCGACCGTGAACACGGCGTATTTTCCCCGCAAGAGCTACAAATGGCGCGCGGGGTGGGGCACTCCCACCGAGCCGGTGACCAACTCGACGAGCGCGAACTGCAGCTGGAAGGGCCCGAGCGACGCGAGCAACGACGCGCTGACCCTCAACTGCGTCGACTGGTACACCGCGCTTGCATTCTGCATGAACGAGATCGACGGCGTTCAGCGTCGACTCCCTACCGAAGCCGAATGGGAAGCCGAAGCCTCCGCCGCGCAGGATCGGCTTTTCCCGTGGTCCAGGGCCGGAAGCGAAGACTTCGGGTACTCCGACAGCGACATCGACTGTCTCGAAGCCTCGGCGCAGAACGCATGCGGAACGCCGACCACGATGACGACGTTCGCGAGCAACGCGACGATCTTCGGGCGCTCCATCCACGGCGCGTGGAACATGTCCGGTGGCGTCGCCGAATGGGTGCTAGACGGCTACGTGGCGAACTGGGCTTCCGTGTCGGCGAACGCCGTCGATCCCGCGCCCGACCCGGGCAATTCGCCGAGCGTGCTCACGCGAGGCGGCAGCTGGACGTCTGCCGCGAAGGATCTCCGCGCCGCCGCACGGCCGACGGCAGGCATCGCCCCAACGACCAAGGACACGACGATCGGCTTCCGCTGCGCGAAGTGATCCGGCTAGGCTGATACCGCTTTGGGAACTACCGGAAGGGGACGCGCGCGGGAGGCGCGGCGACGGCCGATCGCGATCATGCTCTCGATCGTGCTCGCCTGCGCGCCGTTCGCGTCCGCGTTCGCGGGGCCCGCCGAGGACAAGGCCACCGCGCGCGAGCTCGCGAAGGAAGGCATCGCTGCCGGGCAGGCTGGCGACTGCGCGACCGCGACCGATCGTCTCGAGCGGGCGGAGTCGCTGTTCCACGCTCCGCCGCATCTGCAGCACCTCGCGCGCTGCTACACGAAGGTCGGACGCCTCGTCGACGCGACCGAGACGTGGCGGAAGTTGACGCTCGAGACTCCGTCGCCGACCGCGCCGCAGGTCTTCAAAGACGCCTACGCCGAGGCGAGCGAGGAGCTGCCGAAGCTCGAACCGCGGCTGGCGCGCCTCACGCTCAAGACGACGGCCACCTATCCCGGCCTCGCGGTGGAAGTCGACGGCAAGACCTGGCCGACCGCCGCGATCGGCGTGCCTCGCGTGATGGATCCCGGGAAGCACGTCATCCGCGCCTCGGCGACCGGCTTCAAGACGTCGGAGCAGACGCTCACCCTCGCGGAGGGCAAATCCGAAGCGATGACCATTGCGCTGGAACAAGGATCGAGCGACGTCGTCGGTCCGGCACCGTCGGCGAGCGCGAGCGTCAGCGCGACGACCGTCGCCCCCACGGGCTCGACCACGGCGGACCAGCCACCGCCGTCCCGGTCACCGCTCCGGTCGATCGGCGTCGTCACGACCGGCGTCGGGGTCGCGCTGGTGGTCGGCGGAGTCTTTACCGGTTTGGCCGCGAATTCCCGCTTCAACGACCTCGAACAGCAGTGTCCAGACCGTTCGCGCTGCACGCTCGGCGACCTCGACGACCGCAAGCAGTCCATCAAGAACCTCGAGCTGACGACGAACATCCTGCTCATCGGTGGTGGGGTCCTGGCGGTCACCGGGATCACCCTGTTCGTCCTGGGCGCCTCTCGACCGGGCTCGTCGAAGGCCGGTTCGAGCTCAGGCGTGTCGCTCCGCGTCGCCCCCTCACCTGGCGGGGGACATGTCGCCGTGACCGGTTCGTTCTAGACTACGCAGCGATGGTCGACTCGCCCGTCGAGGAGCTGGCGCGGAAGCGTCTCGGCCGCACCATCAAAGGCAAGTGGCGCCTCGATCGCTTGATCGGCGTCGGCGGGATGGCAGCCGTCTACGCGGCGACCCACCGTAACGGGGCACGCGTCGCCATCAAGATGCTGCACCCGACGATCAGCGCTTCGCAGCAGATCCGCGCGCGCTTCGTCCGGGAAGGGTATCTCGCCAACAAGGTCGATCACCCGGGCGTCGTCCGCGTGCTCGACGACGACATCGACGACAGCGATCAGTCCGCCTTCTTGGTGATGGATCTGATCCTCGGCACGACGCTCGCGGAGCGCGCCATGGAGCGGCTGCTCGACGCAGGAGAGGTGCTCGACGTCGCCGATCAGGTCCTGCAGGTCCTCCACGCCGCGCACGGCCAGGGGATCATCCACCGCGATTTGAAGCCGGACAACCTGCTCGTCGACAAGGACGGCAAGATCCACGTCCTCGACTTCGGCATCGCGCGCTTGCTCGACGACACCGGGGCCAGCACTGCGACGAAGACGGGCACCGCCTTCGGGACCCCGGGCTTCATGGCGCCCGAGCAAGCGCTCGGGAGGACGAACCTGATCTCCGGACGCACCGACCTCTACGCGCTCGGCGCCACGCTGTTCGCGCTCGTGTGCGGTGACTTCGTGCACGCCGCCGAGAATCCCCAGGAGCTCCTCGTGCTCGTGGCGACACAGCCCGCGCGATCGCTCGCCGAGCTCGCTCCGCACATGGAGGACGAGGTCGTTCACATCATCGACAAGTCGACGCGGAACGTCCCCGAAGAGCGTTGGGACTCGGCGAACCACATGCTCGAGGCCGTCCGCACCGCGCGCGAGAAGCTCGGCGTGGTCGGCGTGCGCGTGATGCCCCTGTCCGCAGCGGCGAACATGACGCCGCCGCCTCCGATGGTGCAGGCACCGATGCCGCCCATGCCGTCGCCGCCGCCGATCTCGTCGCAGGGCGCGCTCGGTGGTCCTCGCGAACGACTCTCGAACCCCGACGTGATGACCGTCGCCCACACACCGGGCGAAGGGCACGCGCCGCTGGCCGCACCGAGCCCGTTCGCCGTCGCGAGCCCCGCGGTCGAAGCGCCGCGCCGCAGGACCGTGCCGCTCGTCCTCGCGGTCGGTGGCGCGGTGTTGCTGGCGGTGATCGCGGTGGTGGCCGCGACGACGGGGCGCCGGGACTACGAGAAGAAGACCTCCGCCGCGCCGCCGCAGCCTGCGCTCACCGAGACCGCCCCCCTCTCTCCCCCCTCCGCGGCGACCGCCGAGCCCGACATCGAGAACCTCGAGCCCGATCCGCCCTCCGCTTCCGCTTCCGGTAAGCCGCTCGTGAAATATCCCGGGAAGCTGAGCCCGACGAGCAAGCCCTCGGCGAAGCCGAGCACGGCACCGACCGGTAAGAAGATCGACCTCGGATACTGACGACGGTCCGCGCTCCCTGCCGGCGGCGGGCATCGCACGCTACCGTGACCACTCCGCGCCAACGCACCCTCTCCGGCACGCGACCGCGTGCTTCGACCTTCGCGCTCATCGTGGAGGACGACGCGGTGCTCGGTCAGGCAATGATCGGTGCGCTGCAGGACGCGGGCTTCGAGCCGGAGCTCGTCGACACCATCGAGGCGGCGAAGGCGCGCATGCGCGACCGCACGCCGTCGATCATGATCCTCGATCTCTCGTTCCCGTCCGAGTTCGGCGGCGACTTCCTCGAGGAGCTCGGCGCCGCGCGCTCTTCTTCGGTCGATGCTCCGCCCACGGTGATCGTGTCTGCGTTCCCGCTCGCGGGGATCATCGCGGATCGCTACGGGCTCGTGCTCGTACGCAAGCCTTTCTCCTTCGAGCAGCTGCTCGAGGCGATCGATCACGCACAGCTCGACGTGCGTCGGCCGCGCAGCGCGAAGGCCTGACGCGCGGCGAGCGCGGGGAACTCGGGTTGCGCTCGCGCGCGTCGCACGACGTCGGCACGACCGGTGCTTACCGTGTGGGGGCGGCACCTACGCGTGCCCTCGTGGGAACGAAGGCGCCATCTCCGACTGGGTGGAGCCTGCTCAAATCCACGTGAAAGCGACGGAACGGAGCACGGCACGAACGCTCGCCGAGCGCAGGGACACCTCTTCGCGGGTGGCCCCCGAGTTGCCTTGTCGCAGCTCGAACCCGCCATGCTCGAATCCGTCATCCACCAAGTCGCGAACGCTCGTCTCGGCAAGACGCTGCGAGGTCGTTGGACCCTCGAGAAGCTGGTCGGGGTCGGCGGGATGGCTGCCGTGTACGAGGCGCGACACCGCAACGGGCAGCGGTTCGCCATCAAGATCCTGCACCCGACGCTCGCGATCAACGACGACGTGCGCGCGCGATTCGTCCAGGAAGGACAGGTCGCGAGTCGCATCCGGCACTCCGGGATCGTGCGGGTCGTCGACGACGACATCGATGACGACGGAGCGCCTTTCCTCGTGATGGATCTGATCGAGGGCGGTGACACGCTCGCGAAGAAGATCTTCGAAGGGCGGTTCGACGACGAGCAGCTCCTCGACGTCGCGGAGCAGGTCTGCTCGGTGCTCGCGGCTGCGCACGAAGCGGGCGTCATCCATCGCGACCTCAAGCCCGACAACCTGATCGTCGACGGCGACGGACGCGTGCGCGTGCTCGATTTCGGCATCGCGCGCTTCGTCGAGCCCGGCGAGGAGATGAGCGCGCTCGCGACGCAGACCGGGATGGCGTTCGGTACTCCGGGCTTCATCTCGCCGGAGCAGGCGCTCGGTCATCGCGAGCGGATCGGCCCTGCCACCGACATCTATGCGCTCGGTGCCACGCTCTTCTACCTCGCGACCGGCGAGTTCGTGCACGACGCCGATACGCCGCAGGAGCTCTTGATCTACGTCGCGACGAAGCCGCCTCGCTCGCTCGTCGACTGCGCGCAGCACGTCTCGCCCGAGATCGCCGCGCTCGTCGATCGCGCGACGCGCATGGACGTCGCGGAGCGCTGGCAGTCCGCGCAGTCGATGCTCGGCGCGATCCGTCGCATCCGCGCGGCGCGCCGGTCGGACCGCGCGTCGCTCGCGTCGATCCCGATGTCGACGATCTCGGCTCCGGTGCTTCCGCCGCCCCCCGAGGTCGAGACCCTCGCCGACCAATCGGCCGCGCCCGCTCGCGCGGCGTCGTCGCGGCGCTCGTCGGTCTCGGTCGTCGTGAGCGGCATCGTCGACATCCCGACACGTCCGAGCATCTCTCGCCGCGTCGTGCGGCGGAACCGCTCGGTCGTCGCAGGGATCACCGCGACCGCGGCGCTCTTCTGTCTCTTCTCGTTCCTCACGACCCGCGGGGCGACGCAGCAAGCGGAGGCCGCGACCGCCACGCTGCAGGCGGCGGCCCCGGCGGAGGTCGTCGCGGCGCAGACCGGTCCCGTCGCAGCGCCCGCCGCGGCCGTGTCCGAGCCGCAGATCGCCGTCGCGCAGCCTGGTCCGCCGCCGGTCGTCGTGAAGCCAGTCGCGAAGCCGGTCCAGAAGCCCCGGCCGCACGAGGTGGGCAAGGCCAAGCTCATCGAGGCCCTGAGCAAGGCGCCTCGCAAGTAGGCCTCAGACGAGGACCTCGCGGTCCTTGCCTGCGCCGACCGACGGGCCGACGACGCCGGTGCGCTCCATGCGATCGACGAAGCGCGCGGCCTTGTTGTAGCCGAGGCCCATCTTGCGCTGTAGCCACGACGTCGAGCACTTGCGCGCGTCGCGCACGAGCTCGATCGCGCGCTCGTAGAGCTCTTGATCCTTCGGCGAGAGCTGGTCCTCTTCCTCGTCCTGACCGCCGTCCTCGTCGCGCGGCGCGAGGATCGACTCGTCGAACACCGGCTCGCCCTGCGCGCGGAGATAGTCGCAGACCGCCTGCACCTCCTCTTCGCTGACGAACGGGCACTGGATGCGCTTGAGACCGGGCTTGCCGTTGATCGAGGCGAGCATGTCGCCCTTGCCGAGCAGGTACTCCGCGCCCTGCGCGTCGAGGATGGTGCGCGAGTCGACGCGCTGGGTGACGCGGAAGGCGATGCGGGTGGGGAAGTTCGCCTTGATCATGCCGGTGATCACGTCGACGCTCGGACGCTGCGTCGCGAGGATCACGTGGATGCCGGCGGCGCGGGCCTTCTGCGCGAGACGCGCGATCGGCGGCTCGACCTCTCCCTTGCCCACGGACATCATGAGGTCGGCGAACTCGTCGACGACGACCACGATGTAGGGGAGCTTCTCCGGGAACTGCTGCTCGCCGCCGAGTGACCCGTCCTTGTCGACGATCTCCTCGGGGAGGTTGTTGTGATCGATCGACACCACCGTCTTCGGACAGGGGTTCGGCACGGTGCCGGCGATGACCTTGTCGCGCCACGCGTTGTACGTGGAGATGTTCTTCACGCCCGCGGCCGCGAGGCACTGGTAGCGACGCTCCATCTCGTCGACGCACCATTTGAGCGCGTTCAGCGCCTGCTTCATGTCGGTGACGACCGGCAAGAGCATGTGCGGGATGCGATCGAACGGCGCGAGCTCGACGACCTTCGGGTCGATCATGATCATGCGCAGATCGTCCGGCGAGCGCCGGTAGAGGAGCGACGTGAGCATGACGTTGAGCCCAACGCTCTTGCCAGCGCCGGTCGCGCCTGCGACGAGCAAGTGGGGCATCGCGGCGAGATCTTCGTAGACCGGTGCGCCGACGATGTCGCGACCGAGGATCACCGGGAGCGCGCCCTTCGCCTCGGTGAAGCGACGGTCCTCGACGAGCTCGCGGAAGTTCACCGGGATGCGCTGGAGGTTCGGCAGCTCGAAGCCGATGCGGTTCTTTCCCGGGATCGGCGCGACGATGCGGACGCTCTCCTTGGCGAGCGAGAGGCGCAGATCGTTCGCCAGGCCCTCGACCTCGCGCACCTTGGTGCCGATCCGCGGCTCGAGCTCGAAGGTGGTCACGACGGGACCCGGGTGGATCTCCTTCACCTCGCCGATGACCTTGTACGTCGCGAGCGTCTCGACGAGCGCCTTTGCGTCGCGCATGAGGGCTTCGCGATCGACGACGGGGATGTCCGACGGAGGCATCTCGAGGAGGTCGACGTTCGGCAGATCGAAGCGGCGCTGGCGCACGCGTGCGTCATCCGTCCTCCGCTTCTTCACGACCGGCGATGCCTGCGCGCTGCTCTCGTCCCCCTGGTCGCCCTCGTCCATCGCGAGCGGGAGGATCGTCGGCGCGTCGGTCTCTTCGCGATCGCCGTCACACGTGAGCTGCGGCTCGGCGACGGCCTCGGGCTCGCCGCGCTGCACGGCGGCCTCGGCGGGCGGCGGCGCGATCGTCGGACCGCCGTCCGACGCCTTCTTCACGCGCGATTTCTTGGTCTTCGTCGGCTCCGGGGTCCCGACCATCATGGCGCTCGGATCGACGTCACCGTGGGTCTCGCGCGTCGGCGTCACCGAGGCCGCCGCGGTCTCGCCGTGGAGCACGATGGCCGGCGCGATGTGGGGATCGGCAGCCCGCATACGCTCGGACGCGGGATGCGCGGCTCCCGCGAGCTGGCGCGCGATCGCGTGGGCTTCCGGCGGAACGCGCGTGTCCTCGCGCATCTTGAGCTCGGAGCGCGCGCGCACGCCGCTCTGATCCTCGCGCTCCGGACCGATCGACGGGGGGATCGTCAGGCGATCCTCGCTCGGCGGGCTCCCGGTCATCGAGCCGTTGTCATCGCCCACGAGCTGCCCGACGATCACCGGCTTCACGCCGCCCGCGCGCTCGATCTCGCGCGCCTGGTTCCAGGCGTCCGCGACGCCCTTCGCAGAGGTCGCGGCCTTGTTCGCCGCGGCGGCGGTGGTCGCGCCGGCGCGGTTCGCGAACTCGATGAAGGACCACGCGGCGCGCGCGATGAGCACGAGCGCGATCGTCGTGATGCCCACGAGGAAGGTGCCGACGGTCGAGAAGAGCGCGCGCAGGAGCTCGCCGAAGAGCTCACCGACCGCGCCGCCGGCAGGGTGTCCGCCGAACACCGGACGTCCCGACGCGCCGACGTGTACGAGCGCGGCTGCCGTCGCAGCGAGCACGATGTCGCCCGCGATCCGCGCCGGCGTGATCACGCTCGAACGGGCGCGCAGATACGGGATCGCGAAGAGCGCGAGCTCGAGCGGGATGATCCATGCGATCACACCGACGGCCGAGATCATGATCTGCGCGAACCGAGCGCCGACGGGTCCGACCCAGTCCGCCCCGCCGCGCTCGTCGTAGCTCGCGATGCCGAGGACGAAGAAGACGGCGATCGCCACGAAGAGCAGCGCCCCTAGCTCCCGACCGCGCGCGTACGTCTCGACCGGCGCGTCCGCCTCGGGAGTCCGCTTCTCGTAGAGGATCGGGGGGGGCGGTCCGCGACGGATGCGCTGCCGTGGAGCGGGCCCGTCCTCGCGGGTATCCTCCGGTGTGTCTTCCTCGTCCGGAGCCCCGACGGCCGGAGCCGCGGCGACCAACTGTCGTGCGCGGCGGACGGCAGCGCGAGGGCGCGGGGTTGCGTCGGCAGACTCGTCCGCGAGGAGCGCGTCTGCGCCCTCTTGTTCGAGAGGATCGACCTCGATGGTGCGGCGTCGGGGAGATCCCATGGGGGGTCTCGGTACCTACATGTAGCCGGCCCTCGGGACCAAAACTTCGGCGATCGTAGCGAGGAGCCAGGACGCGACGCGCTTTCTTGGAGAAC
>JBKJQC010001250.1:0-3686 GCA_046593995.1 Polyangiales bacterium | reverse complement strand
CAGAAGTCGCACGCCTGGTTGCAGTGGAAGTTCACGCGCACGATGCGACGCTCGACGACGCCGCCGTCGCGTCCGTCGACGAAGAAGCTGCTCCGGTACTCGCGGAGCATGCGCGCGCGCTCCTGCGTGACCTGGACGAGCCCTTCGAGCGAGTCCTCGACGCCGAGCGGACGTGCCACGGCGGCGACCGCGTCGGCGACCGAAGCGAGCGGCCCGGGGCAGACTTCGCGCAGCGCGCAGCTCTCGCACGCGCCGATGCGACGGTGACGCTCGCCGTCCCGCTGGAGGAGCGCGCGGCCGACGCGGAGGATGGAGCGCACCTCGCTCGGCTTCTCGAAGAGGCAAGGGGGGAGCTCGCCGTCGACGGCGATGCGCAAGGGGAGTCCGACGCGCTCGGCGGCGATGCTGGCGCGGGTCAGCTCTTCGGCCGCGTCGCGCACGTCGCGGGGGACGAAGCCCGTCGGTCCCGCGCCGACGTAGCGCGCGACGACGGCCGACACACCGGGGAAGAGCTCCCGCGCGCGCGTGACCATGTCGACCAGCGCGCCGCGGTTCTCGCGCAGTATCGCGACCGCGAGCTCCACCTCGACGTCAGCCGCGAGGAGCTCGTGGATTCCTGCGATGGTCTTCGCGTGGCCGCCTGGATCGCGCGTGATGGTGTCGGAGACCTCGGGGTCGAGCGTGTTGAGCGCGACGCGCGCCTTGTCGATGCCGAGCGCCTTTACCCCGCCGTGGGGCTCGAACACCGTCGCGTTCGTCTCGACGACGACCTCCGGGATGCCGAGGTCGCGTGCGAGCCGCACGAGATCCTTCAGGTACCACTCGAGCAGCGGCTCCGCGCCCGTGAGCACGATCGTCTGCACGGCCTCCTTCGCGGCGGCCTTCACGGCTTGGATCGCGCGGCTGGCGCGGGCGCGCGCCGGTGTCGGATCCTCGCCGCGATGCACGCAGAACGTGCACGCCTGGTTGCAGCGGCGACCGAGCGTGATCTGTTGGGTCGACGGCCCTTTACGCGCGAGATCGTTGGGCGCGGGCGCCATGCGCGTCGTGCGTCCCTTCTTGCCGCGAGCGATGCCTGCGGCGTCGTCGAGCGCATCCTCGAAGACCTCGAAGAGCTTCCGCTCGTCCGACGTGCTCGACGCGTCGAGGAGCTTGCGCATCACCTCCGCAACCTTCGGATCGCGGAACCGCCACCCCTGATCAGTCTCGTACCCGCGTCGGCGGGCGTCGCTCTGATCCGGGCGCTCGAACTGGTCGACCAACAGGCCGTCGCGCTTCGCGAGCCAGTACAGCGGGGAATAAGGGTAGAGCCGCAGCTGCGAGAGGAGCGCGCGACCGCGGAAGCGATCGAAGCCGAGGCGGCGCATCGCGTCGGCGTTGACCCGCAGGTCCGCGAGCGTCGTCCAGGGCGTGAAGAGGATGAAGCCGCCGGTCGGCGTGACGCGGAAGCGACCGGGATAGCGCTCGGTCCAATCGCGCATGAGCGCGACGACCTTCTCCATCTGCTGCGCGCTCATCCCCTTGTTGAAGCGATCGAGCTCGGGCTGCGCGAAGTTCTCGAAGCCGATCAGATAAAAGCCGAGTGGCGTCGGGAAGCGGCCGGCGAGCGCCTCCTCGATGTCGGATCGCATCTGCAGGAGGTAATCGGCGCGCGCGGAGAACATCAGCTCGCGCGCCCCGAGCGGCAGCGGCCGGAGCGCGTCGCCGAGGCGGGTGATGAAGCGAACCGCGTGGTCGTCCTTGATGGCGATCTCGGTGACCTCGGGGCGTTGGTCGAGGACCTGGCCGATCTGTCGGACGAGGAGCGCGACCGCGTCGCCGTCGGTCATTCGCTCGTAGGCCTGCACGTCACAGAAGGTGCACCCGGCCGTCGAGACCTCGGCGGGCATCTCGACGCCGTCGAAGGTGCCGGTCTTGTTCGGCACGTTGCGATACGCGCATCCGAGGTTCGAGAGCACGATCGCGCGCTTCTCGTTCGCCGCCTGCTTCGAGAGCGTCTTCCGTCGCGTGTGGGCGAAGGACGCGTCCGCGAGCTCTCCGAGCACCGAGAGCTTGCGGGTGCTGTGCGACGCGCGGATGCCGGACTCCGTCCGCACCGCGAGCCCCGGGACGTGCTCGAGCGAGCGTCCGTCGGCCAAAGCACTCGCGACGGCGCGCGCGACTTCGCGCGTCGGATCGATCACCGCCGCGTCCACCGAGAGCGGCCCCCGTTCGAGGAGATCGGCGCCGCCCCAGCCCACGATGCGGATCCCGCGCAGCGCCTCGAGGACGTCGTCGGACCATACCCGCTCGAGGAACACCAGGTCGTAGGGCTCGCGGTCGAGGAGCTCGCGCAGCTCGCGCAGCTGTTCGCGCTCCGGACGGGCAGCGTCGAACACGTAATCCACGGCCCAGGCGTCGTGGCCGTCGGCGCACAGGTCGGCGATCGCAGCCGTCTCGACCGCCTCCACGAAGAAGTGGTCGGCCATCTTGTACGGATGGAGAAACGCGATCCGCATCTAGGCCCTTGGAGTATCGGGGGCGGACCCCACCCGGTCAAACGCGCGAGCTCGGCCGTTCGGGCGTTCGGACAAGGAGAGCGGTAGGATGGGGCGGTCGATGAAGGCGTTGATCAAGGTCGGCTACGGGTGCAACAACCACTGCACCTTCTGCCACACGCTCGACGTGCGTGACATCGACGGCACCTCGGCGGAGGTCGAGGCGAAGATCGAGCGCGCGGCGACGCTCGGGCACACGATGATCGTGCTCTCCGGAGGAGAGGTGACGATGCGGCCGGAGCTCCTCAAGTGGGCGGCTCGCTCGGCGGCGCTCGGGCTCGACTTCGGCCTCGTCACCAACGGGCGCGCGCTCGCCTATCCCGACCTCGTCGACAAGCTCCTGAAGCTGCGACTCCGCTACGTCTACATGTCGCTCCACGGCGGCACGGCGAAGATCCACAACCTGCTCGTCCGGGCGGACGCGTTCGAGCAGACGTACGAGGCCGTGAAGAATCTTTCGGGCAGGGGGCTCGACTTCACCGTGAACACCGTGGTGACGCGGCAGAACGCGAACCACCTGCGACCCATCGTCGACGCGATGCTCCCGTACCCGGACGCGGTCCTGAAGTTCTCGATGGTCCAACCCAAGGGAGGCGGCGACAAGCACTTCGACCGTCTGATCCCGCCGGTCTCGCTCGTCGCCGAGAAGGTGAAGGACGCGATCGAGTACGGCCTCGAGCGCTCGAACGGCGCGGGAAAGTACGCGCACGACGGCATCCCGTTTTGTCTCTTGCCGGCCCACGAAGATCGCTACGACGACCTCAAGACGCACCGCTTCGCGACGATGATCGAGATCGGCGAGCCCGACTTCTTCCCCGTCGACGACCGCGCAAAGGTCCAGCCGGCCGCGTGCGACGACTGCTCGATCCGCGGCGCTTGCCCGGGTCTATACCGCGGCTACGCCGAGGTGCACGGCTTCACCGAGCTCCACGCCGTCACCGAGCGGCCCCGTTCCAACTCGTTCAATTTCGTGTTCGAGAAGGTCGTCGGCACCGTTGGCCACGGCTGTCCGGTGCTCGCCGACGGCACGACGCCGTGGGATCGCGGGCGCCACGTCTTCGTGCGCAAGGGGGACAAGGTCGCGCGCTACCGCGCCTCGTCGCGAGACTTCACCGACGTCGAGATCGAGGCGACCAAGCACGACCTCGG
>JBKJQC010000589.1:0-5636 GCA_046593995.1 Polyangiales bacterium | reverse complement strand
CCTCGCAGGCTTCGGGGTCCTCGGAGACGGTCGGATCCTCCTCGCGGGGGGGCGGACCGGCTTCAGCAACGTCTCGGCGGTCGAGTAGAACACCACCGAGACGTTGCTGAAGCCGGTCCGCCCCCCCGCGAGGAGGATCCGACCGTCTCCGAGGACCCCGAAGCCTGCGAGGTATCGCCGAGTCGACATCGTGGCGAGCGTTCCCCACGTGTTCCCCGACGGATCGAACGCCTCCGCCGTCGACTGTTGATCACCACCCGCGACGAAGACCTTCCCGCTCGCGAGGCGGACCGCGACGCTCCCCGTGCGGGGGAACGCGGGCGAGGCCACGGTCTTCGTCCACACGTTGGTCGTGGGATCGAAGAGGAACGAGTCCTGCTGTCGGACGAGCGCGTTCGTCTCGCCCCCGACCAGGAGCACTCTGCCATTGGTGAGCAAGGTCGCAGTGGAGCGACCACGGTCGGGAGCGATCCCACCGGCTGCGGAGAACGCTTTGGAGACCGGGTCGTACAGCTCGGCCGTTGCGCTGTCGCCCCACGACAGCCCTGCGCCCACAGCGACCTTGCCGTTTCCGAGGAGCGTCGCGGTGTGCTTCCAGCGCCCGACGAGAAGATGTCCGGTGGTCGCGATCCATGCGGGATCGATGGCGATCGGATATTCGAGGCCCGCAGTCGAAACGCTGATCTCCAAGCGGTGCACACCGGGAGTCTGGGGGTCTGCGGAGAGCGCGAGGAGGACGTCCGCGCGTCGACCCGCCGCGTCGATCGCGTACGCGGGCTCGGTCTCGAGGGCGACGACGCCGTGGCGATCGAGGACCTCGAGCTTGCCATCGCGGTGGCGCAGGTCGAGCACCCCCGATCCGAGGGTGAGGCGATAGGCAAACCGCCCCGGCGCTTGCGCGGATCGCACCACCAGGAGCTCCTCGACCCGTCCGCGCGCGAGCAAGCGCACCGCGTCGGTGTCTCGCGCCACATCGTGGTGCACGACCACGTCATGAGCCCCGGTGTGCTCGACCGAGGCGACGACGTCGGTCAACGCGATCGGCGTGACGTCGACCGACACGTCCGGATGCCCCGCGCGCGCGATGTGGACCGGTCCGGTGCTGCGCGTGGGGAGCGTCGCGTCGACGAGATCGTCGAGCGCGATGAAGCCGGCTCGTGACGCGACGCCACCTCGGTCCGCACGCCGCAGCCGATCCCCGTCGAGCGCGAGCGGGGTCGCGGCCCCGAGAGCACGGGCGAACGCGGCGTGGCGACGGAGGACGAGGGTCGGCGCCATCCGGTCGGAGCCCCGGAGGTCGTTCGTACCCGCGTCCGTGGCGGCTGCCGGCGCGCCATCGCTGCACGCAGCGAGCACGAGCAAGAGCGAGACGCACCCGATGCGTCTTCTACCATCGGAGCGCCCCATCACGATTCCTCCCTGGCACTCCCAGGCCACCCGGCCCTGGAGTCGAACCCGGACAGAGGAGCGCAAGAAGCGCCTCGCGTCGAGGCGCAGGCCGACCCTTCGAGTTTGATCGTAGAGGTCGTCCGTCTCCGCCGCGGCGCTACCGGAGCTGACGCTGGAAACTCATCTTCGCGATCGGACGAAGGAAGCGAGCAGCGAGCAGCCGAGGAGTGCGAGCCATGCTTCGATCGCGGACCCCGAGCGCGCCGGTGTATGGCAGCCGCACCCCTGGGGCGACGCCGCAGGGAGATCGTCGAGGGGCGGCTCGCGCGCGTCGACGGCCGGGCCGCGCGCGTCGACGGCCGCGTCTGTCGCCGGTGCGTCGACGCCGGCGTCGTCGGGCGGCGGGACGGGTGCGCTCGACGTCCGATAGAGACGCACGAACACGCGGTGTTGGGTGTCGGGCGGCTCGAGGCCCTCCCATGCTGTGATCACGTGCGCGCGGGTATCGTCTCCGGCATTCGAGAGGCTCGTGTAATTCCCTGTGCCGAGGACGACCTGCGGGCCGATCGACCTCCCGTCGATGTCCGCCTCCTGCAACGACATCCCGGTGTCCGTACCGAACGAGGAGACCATGCGCTGCGCGGTCGGGAGCACGGCGATGTCGCCGCCGAACTGCGTATCGCCCTCGAACCCCATCGTGTGTGCGAGCGCGAACGGCACGCCGATCGGCTCGCCGGTGAGCGCGACGAGGCGGCCGTATTGATCGTAGGAGAAGCCCGGCATGCCCTGCTCGTTGTGCGCGACCACGAAGCGCATGCGGAGGGGGTCGAACGCGGTCTGCGAGCGATCCTTCGCCCCGCCGGTGGTGATCGCGCGCACGGGACCCATGGTCCCCGTCGCCGCGTCGACGATGCGCGCGCGGATGTTGCCGTCGTCGTGGTCCCACGTGACGAGGAAGCGGCCGGCACCACACACGACCGATGGATAGCCGGCGAACGCGGGCTCGACCCCGACGTCGAGCGGCGCGCCGATCGGCTTACCTTCGGCGTCGAGGAGCCGCGCGTGGACATCGGAGCCGGTGAGCGGCGCGCCGTACGCCACGAGCCATCGGTTCGCGCCACCGCACCACGCGACGGCCGATCGAATCGTGCCGGCGACCGTCCCGATCGCGAAGTTCGCGCCGATGAGCGTGCCGTCATGGCGCACACGCTGGCCGTGAATCACGTCGCCGCGTCCCTCGTCGTCCCACGTGACGAGGAGCTCGTCACGCTCCTTCGCGTAGCCGACCGCAGGAAAGAGAGCGCTCGTCACGACCGGCTCGGAGATGCAGAACACGGGTGCGATCGGCGTTGCGTCGATGGTCGCGACGAAGCGGCCGCAGACTCGCTTCTTCGCGTAGTCGGCCCAGACGACGAGGAAGCGATCGCCGGCCGTCGCGACGTCGGGAAAGCGGCACCCTTGCTCGGACAGCGTGATCTTCTCCGAAACGAGGCCGGCGCGCGCGAGCGTCGCGGTCGACAGGACCGCCGCGACGACCCGGGCTCGCAGGAGCCATTGCCTCATGAGAGGAGGCCGAGGCGTCGCCAGGCGCGCGCGAGGAGATCGGAGCGCGCCGGAGACACCGGGGGATCGCCGAGGGCCCGAGGGAGCACCACGTCCGGGCGATAGCCGTCGAACCATGGCGAAGACGAGAAGCGGTCGACCGCGGGGGCGAGCGTCCCGAGCTTCTCCATGTGTCGCGCGTGGTTCTCGAGGACGTAGCGCAGGCACCTGCGCACCGCGCTCGCCGTCTCGAGGATGCTCTCGTGATAGCGGTCCGCGAAGCGCGGGCCCTTCGTGCCCATCACGCGGTTCAGCGCGCGGGCGAAGCGAATGAGCAGCGCGCGCAGGCCGTTCGACATCGCGCGGCGATGGCTGGCTTCGACGAGCATGTGCACGTGGTTGCCCTGCACGGAGTAGTGCGTGACGCGGAAGCCTCGCCGCTTTCGCACCTCGCGGAGCGCATCGAGCATGGGTCGGTAGCAGCGTTCGGAGCGTAGGTTCCACGTTCCGCGTCGCATCCGGACGGTAACGTGGTGCGGGTGTGCCGGCGAGACCTCGGGGCGCCGGGTGTGCGGCAGGCCGGCGTGCCCCGTGCGCGGTCGCCCCCTCGGGCGGGATGACGTCGCCGGGGCGGTGCGGTGCATCGCCGAACATTATGGCGGATATCGCAATCGTCAAGGAATCGTCAAGGAGCTGAGGCTCGAGCCGAATGCGGTCCGCGAGCACGTTTGCCTTCTCGCAGAGCGCGGTGTTCGGCGCGACGGCGCTCGGGGCGCGCAACTGGGCGCCGTCGCACAACTGGCCGCTCGCCGTCCACGACTGGAGGCTCCCCGTCGCACAGATAACCACAGTGCGTTCGAGCCTCGTTGCCGGGACGGTCGACGCACGGTGGTGGTTACTCCACGCTCGGGGCATGTCTTTGTCTCGAAATGTCCTGGTGTCCGTGGTGCTCGTCGCGGTCGGTTGCAGCAGCGAGAGCACGGCGACGCCGCCCGCGGACACGGGGACCGGGAGCGACGCCGGAAGCGACACTCCGGTGGTCACCGGTCCTCTCGATCTGAAAGTCGAGACGTTCAACATCGGGCTCGCGGGTAGCTTCGTGCCGAACGAAGCAGCGCGTCGCCCGAAGCTCATGGAAGCGCTCGCGAAGTACGACGCCGACGTCGTCTGCCTGCAAGAGGTCTGGACCGCGTCGGACAAGACCGCGCTGAAGGCGGCCGTCGCGGCGACCTACCCGTACGCGGTCTCGTTCGAGACGAACCTCGAGACGCCCATCGACGACCCGAAGGACGCGACCGGCACGGTCCCCCCGGCACTCACGACGGCGCCGTGCGCTGCGCAGGCCGCCGAGATGACGGCGGCCGTCGACTGCATCAAGAGCAGTTGCAACACCGTCGCCGGAAGCGAAGACGGTCTCGTGACCTCGTCGACCTGTGTGTCGACCAACTGCGCGGGGGCGATCATCCCGCTCCGCGGAGCGGGCGAGAACCGCTGTTACGGGTGCCTGCTCGCGAACACCCCGGCCTCTTCGTTCAAGGCGATGCGCGCGGAGTGCGGCACGAACCCGAAGGGCGGACTCGGGTTCAGCGGTCAGAGCAGCGTGATGATCATCTCGAAGCACCCGCTATCCGAGCCGGCGCAGCAGGTGTTCCCGAGCACGTGGCTGAGGCGCAACGTGGCGCGGGCGACGGTCGCGGTCCCGAACGGCGCGGCCGTCGACATCTACTGCAATCACCTCACGCCCGTCTTCCTCGACCCGCTCTACAATTACACGGGGCAGTACGGCGGCGGGAACACCGACGCGAAGGGGTGGGAGGCCGAGAACCTCCTCCAGGCCAACAAGCTGATCACGTGGCAGAAGACGCGTGGGGACAAGAAGGCGATCCTCCTCGGCGACATGAACATCAGCCGCATGGAGGGCGCGGTCCCCGTCGGGTACGCGCTCGAGACGCTCGCGCTCTTCGAGAAGACGTACGTCAACGGCATCGCGGCGGGGTACACGCCGCTCTGCACCTACTGCGGTGGGCCGGGCGAGAACCCGAACATCCCCGAAGGTGACACCGAGAAGAGCTGGCTCGATCGCATCTACCTCGCGAACATCGCGGCGACGGCGGTGAAGTCGAGCGCGCGCACGTTCACGGAAGCGACCGTCGACGGCGCCACCGGCAAGGTGCCGCTCTCGGACCACTACGGCGTCCGCTCGGTCATCACGATCGCGCCCTGACTCCACGGCTCGGGCTCGCCGCAGCGGATCACGTCGGCAATCGCCGGACGGGCCGGATCTGGAGGAAAGCGTCGCTGCCCGACCCGCGCGCGATCTCGACGGCGCGCGCGCGTGCCGCGGCGAACGCCGTCGCCGCTGCATCGTCCCCCGTCGCCGAGAGCGCCTCTGCGAACAGCGTGCGCAGCCACGCGCGCTCGATCGGGTGCACCGCGGCGCGCTCCGCCAGGGCCAATCCCTCGCGCACGTGGAAGAGCGCGCCGCCACCATCACCGCGCGCGAGCGCGACGCGTGCCATCACGATGCGCGCGATCGCGGCGACGGTGCTGTGCATCGAGTCGACGAGCGGGCTTGCATCCACCAGAGCCTCGTCCGGTCGCCCGAGCTCGAGCGCGACCTGGGCGCGGAGCACGTGCGCGTGCTCGACGAACTGCACGTCGCTCTCGTCGAAGAACGACGTGACGCCGGCCAGCGCGGAGGCGTA
>JBKJQC010000532.1:0-4878 GCA_046593995.1 Polyangiales bacterium | reverse complement strand
CGCACCGCAGCGCGCCCTCGAGGCCACCTGGGTGCTGATCCGCGCGGGCAACAAGTTCATCGACGAGTCGGCGCCCTGGGCCGAGGCGAAGAAAGGCGACGACGGGAAGGGGCGCATCGACGCCATCCTCGCGAGCGCGCTCGAGACCCTCCGCTGGATTTCGGTGCTGATCTGGCCGGCGATGCCGGAGGTGAGCGAGAAGCTGCGCGCGCAGCTCGGCATGCTCCCGATCGCGCCGAAGCAGGGGGAAGACCTCTACCGCATCCTCTGGGAGCCGCGTCGCGATACGAGCGGCCTCGCGCTCGGCAGCCCGATCTTCCCCAAGATCGACGGCGAACGGCAGGCGGCGATGTTCGCGGAGCTCGGCCTCGACGCGACGACGTCCGGCACCGCCACGGGTCCTGCGGCAGCAGCGGCACGAGAGGCTGCCGCTGGCGAGAAGAAGAAGGGGAAGGAGATCCCGGGACCCGCGAGCGAGATCCTCTACGAGGAGTTCGCGCGCATGGACCTGCGCGTCGGCACCGTCCTCTCCGCCGAACGAGTGCCGAAGAGCGACAAGCTCCTGAAGTGCATGGTCGACGTCGGCGAGCCCGCGCCGCGCCAGATCGTCGCGGGCATCGGCAAGGCGCTGACGCCCGAAGACCTCGTCGGCAAACAGGTCGTCGTGGTCGCGAACCTCAAGCCCGCGAAGCTGATGGGACTCGAGTCGCGCGGCATGATCCTCGCGGCTTCGGGGGAGAACGAAGCGGATCTCGCGCTCTTGTCTCCGCAGAAGGCGCGTACGAATGGCACGAGGGTGAAGTGATGCGGGTCGGCTCGCTCAACCACGTCAGCGTCACGGTCAACGATCTCGCGGCGAGCCGAGCGTTCTACGAGCGCCTCCTCCCCGCGCTCGGCTACCGCCTGCTCTTCGAGGCGGGAGAGACCTTCGGCTTCGGCGGCGCCGACGGCCTCAAGCTCTTCTTCTCGCAGGCCCCCGAGAGCAACCGCGGCGTCGCCTTCGATCGCTACAAGGTCGGCCTCCACCACCTCGCGTTCAACGCGCCCGACCGCGCCTTCGTGGACGGGGTGCACGAGAAGCTCGTCGAGTGGGGCGTCACGGTCCTCGACGCGCCCGCCGAGTACCCGAAGTACGAGCCGGGCTACTACGCGGTGTTCTTCCTCGATCCGGATGGGATCAAGCTCGAGGTCGTGCACGTCTGAGTCCATCGGAGTCCACACGTGTGGACTCCCGCGTCCACGCGTGTGGACTCCCGCGTCCGCGTCGTGCGGGCTCAGCGGCAGCGGCGCGCGCAGTCTACGCGGGCCTTGCCCCGGCGGACGCAGCCCGCGCCTCGCGGCAGCCGCCACGCTTCGCGCCGCGAGCGTTGACGGCCTCGCGACGTCACTCGATCATCCAAATTATTCGATGATGCGTGATCACGTCGTAGATGACCAAGTGACTCCCAGCCTTCGGCTCGTGCGCCGTTTGGGCGCAGGCGGGATGGGCACGGTGTGGATCGCGCGGCATCAAGGGCTGCAGGCCGACGTCGTGGTGAAGTTCATCACGGGCGAGCTCGCGCGGAACCACGAGATCGTCGCGCGGTTTCAGCGGGAGGCGGCGTCGGCGTCGGAGGTGCGGAGCCCGCACGTGGTCCAGATGTTCGACCACGGCGTCAGCAGCGCGGGGCTGCCGTACATCGCGATGGAGATGCTCGAGGGGGAAGATCTCGCGGCGCGCATCGCGCGCGATAAAGTGATGTCACCAGGAGAGGTCGCGGGGGTGGTGCTGCAGGTCGCGCGAGCGCTGTCGCGCGCGCACGAGAAGAAGATCGTCCATCGGGACATCAAGCCGGAGAACATCTTCCTCTGCGAGACCGGCGAGGACGACGCGTTCGTCAAGGTCCTCGACTTCGGGATCGCCAAGGTGAACGCGGCCGAACAGCTCGGGGGCACGGCGACGGGGGCGATGCTGGGCTCGCCGTACTGGATGTCGCCCGAGCAGGTGATGGGTTCGAAGGCGATCGATCACCGGACCGATCTGTGGTCGCTCGGCATGGTCGCGTTCTACGCGCTGACCGGCAAGCGCGCGTTCGAGGCCGAGACCATCGGGGCGCTCTCGGTGGCGATCTGCACAGGAACGTTGCCGGTTCCGTCGCAGATCGATCCTCGGCTCTCACCGTCGATCGACGCGTGGTTCGCGAGCGCGTGCGCGCGCGAGGTCTCCGCGCGGTTCCCGAGCGCGCGCGCGATGGCCGACGCGCTGGTGGCCGCGGTCGGTGGCCCGAGCGAGGCACACGTTCGCTCGAGATCGCTGGCTGCAGGCGGGAAGGAATCGGTCACGCGCGTGATGCACGCGGACATGATGCCGTCCCGTGCTTCATCGCCTGCTTCGACGTCACCGCATTCAGGCACCGAGATGATGCCGAGCGGCGCGATGCCTCCGATGGCGGAAGCGCCCGCGCACAGGTTCGCGTCGACGACTGGGCCGGCGAGCATCGAGCTGGGTTCGCGACCCCACGAGCAGAGCAACGCGAGCTCCACGCATGGTGGGCGCGAGGCGGCGATCGCCGTGGTGCCGAAGGCCTCGCCCCGGAACGCACGGATCGGCCTCGTCGCTGCTGCGTTGGCGGTGGTGGGGAGCGTCATCGGCGTCGCTGCGTTCGCGATGACACGCCGACCGTCCCCAGCGAGCGTGACCACGACCGCATCGCCACCAGAGAAGCCGGCGCCGCCGCGCGAGCAGAAGCCTGCCGCGGAATCGGCGGAGCCGCCCCCCGCATCGCCTCCGAACATTGCGGCCCACGTCGCAAGCGCGTCTGCGACGACCGTGAGCAAGCCGGGAGGCAGTGCGGCGAAGACGAAGCCAGCCACGTCGACGACACCCGGCGCGGCGACCGCAACGGCGCAGGCGAGCGCGGTCCCCACGTCCGCTCCGATGCCGCCCACGACGCCGAAAGCAACCGCCACCGTCCCGCCGGCGCCGCCGGCCTCCGCTCCGAAGAAGGCGACCGCGAAAGATGAAGTCTTGTTCTGACTCGCGCGTGCGCGCGATGGCAGCCGCGCTCGCCGTCACGCTCTCGACCATGTCGGTCATATCGGTGCCGCGCATCGCGCTCGCCGAACCGAGCGCGGCGGATCTAGCGTCGGCGCGTGACTTCATGAAAGAGGGCAAGGAGCTACGCGCGAAGGGCGATCACGAAGGCGCGTTGAAGCGGTTTCTCGCCGCCTACGCGGCGGTGCCGACGCCGATCACCGGGCTCGCCGTAGCCGAGGAACAGATCGCGCTCGGTCAATTCGTCGAGGCGCGCGAGACGCTGGGCACCATCGGACGCATGCCCGCGGCGACGATCGAGTCCGACGCGGGAAGAGAGGCACGCGACACCGCCGCGAGCTTGCTCACCGACCTCGTTCTGCGGATCCCGGTGCTGGAGGTGAAGATCTCGGGTGCGCCGGCCGGTCAGGCGATCACCCTTACCATCGACGGCCAAGCGGTGCCGCCGCTGTCGGCCGAGCAGGGTTGGCGGGTGAACCCCGGCAAACACACGGTCGTGGCATCGACCGCGGGAAAGGCAGACCAGACCAAGACGATCGACGCGAAAGAGCGCGAGCGCAGCAAGGTCGAGCTGGTGTTCCCCGCGGGCGACGTCACCGGAGCCAAGTCGACGGCGACATCTACGCAAGCCCCGTCGGCGCAGCCGGACGCGCCGTCGAAAGGATCTCCCCTCGCGACGATCGGGCTCGTGACCGGTGGGGTGGGCGTGGTGCTGATCGGCGTCGGCGCGATCGTGGGGCTCTCTTCGAAGAGCGCGTACTCCGAGGCGAAGGACGCGCACTGCGGCACGGGGATCTGCGACGCCGAGGGGAAGCAGCTGACGGATGACGCGCGCAGCCGCGCGGGCACGGCGACGATCGTCGTCGGCATCGGCGCTGCGCTCGCCGTGACCGGAACGGTGCTGTGGCTCACGGCGCCCGGCCCCGAGCGCGAGACGAAGACCGGAATCAACGCGGTGAACGTCGGCGTGGGTAGCATCGGAATCGGGGGGAGGTTTTGAGCGTGGGTCGCTCGAGCGCGCATCGATGGCGAATTCCGCGCGCGGTCGGTGTGTCGCTGAGTGCGTGGTGCATGGCCGGGTGCGCGTCGGTTCTCGCCATGGACGAGCTTCCGGGGCCGAGTGGCGCCGTCGAGGACTCGAGCATCGCTGCCGACACGTCGACCGATGCGATCGAGGAGACGGGGGGAGCGAGCGACTCATCGACCGTCGATTCGGGTGCGCCAGACGACACCTTCGTGACGGTCGTCGACACGGGCGTCGCGCCGATGGATTCGGGCGCGGTCAGCGACGCGACGACCGACACTTTCGACACCACCACGGCCGACACCACCGCCGCCGACACGACGGACAGTGCCGCGGTCGCGACCGACACGATGGACAGCGCCGCGCCCGCGACCGACACGATAGACAGTGCCGCGCCCGCGACCGACACGATGGACAGTGCCGCGGTCGCGACCGACACGATGGACAGCGCCGCGCCCGCGACCGACACGAGGGACAGCGCGACGTTCGACACGATGGACAGCGCCGCGATGGACACCTCGGACACGGCGTTCGACGCGTTGCCGCCGTCGTGCTCCGGCGGGCTTTCGTGCGGGAGCGAGAGCTGCTGTGCGAGCCTCTCGGTACCGGGCGGCACGTTCAAGCGCAGCTACGACGCGGTGATCTACACCGACGGCCAATACACCGCCACGGTGAGCAGCTTCCGGCTCGACAAATACGAGATCACGGTGGGTCGCTTCCGGAAGTTCGTCGACGCGGTGGTGGGCGGTTGGACGCCGGCCGCCGCCTCGGGGAAGCACACGCACCTGAACGGCGGGAATGGTCTCTCGACCGGGAGCAC
>JBKJQC010000491.1:0-9185 GCA_046593995.1 Polyangiales bacterium | reverse complement strand
CCGATGTCGACCACTTTCAAGGCCGGCTTGTCGAGGCGGCCGAGGGCGAGCACCTCGCGGACGGCGCCGGCCATCTTCGGTACGTCGCGCGCGAACCAGAAGCCGAGGCGCGCTGCGAGCTGCTCGCGCGGGAGCTTGCGCAGGCTCGCGAGCGTCGGATCGTTGTAGACCGCGGCCATCGCCGAGACGAGCTCGGGAAACTTCGGATCGTCGAGCGGCACGAGCCGCGCCTCGCGCGCGACCTCCGCGAGCACGGGGGCCCAATCGTCTTCGAGCGGGAGCGGGAGGGGGCCGATCACGACCCCTTAGTAGTCTCAGTCGAACACGCGCACCATGCTCAGTCGAATACGCGCACCATGCGCGATGCCCAGCCGATCTGGATCCGGGCGACGGTGGCCCGATTCCCGGCGAACGCGAAGGGGTAGGCGCGCGTCTCGCCGAGCACCCGCACCGTGATGGTGCCGGAGACGGGGGAGCCGTCGCCGCTCGGCCGCGTGACCTCCACCGTCCAGGTCCCCGCGCCGGCCCACGGGACGGCCAACGACTCGTGCCCCGTCGCGATCGTGTCCGCAGCCTTGACCCCCGACGGCGTGAGCCACGAGAGTCGCACCCCCTTCGGATCGACGAGCGCGAGATCGACGTCGCCGCCGGAGGACCACGTCGCGTCGACGGTCAGATCGCCGAAGACGGTCGTGGGCTTGCTCTTCGGTGCGTTCGAGATCTTCAGCTCGACCGCCGCGCGCTTCGACGCATCGATCGACTCGAGCGCGGCCGTCGCGTCGACGTGCTCGCCGAGCTCGCGCAGGCAGGAGACCCGTCGCGCCACCGCCTCGAGGTCGTTCGGCCGCACCTCCGCGTGCACGGCCGAGAGTGCGCAGGCGAGCTTCGTGTCCCCGGCACGGAGCGCGACGTCGACGAGCCCGTCGGCGAGCGCGATGTCGTCCGGGTGCGCCTCGAGCGCGCCGGTCACGACGCGGAGCGCGCGGACGCGGTCTCCCTCGCGCAAGGCGAGCTCGCTCCGGCGCAGCGTGGCCGGCACGTCGAGCGGATCGCGCGCGACCCAGGTCGACATCACCGACTTCGCCTCGTCGAGGGATTCACGACGGAGGAGGAGACCGAACAGCGCGTCGAGCTTGTCGCGCGAATCGGGCGCCGCGACGGCTGCTGCGCGCGCCGCGCTGATCTTGGTCTCGAGATCGGCGTCTGGGCCGGCCGCGGTCGGAACCGCAGAGGCGACCACGGTTCGGTACCACTCGCGGCGCATCTTCACCCAGCTGCCGCCACCGCCACCGCCACCCTTGAAGTCGTCGTCCTTCGACATCATCTTCTTGCTCGAGCTCTTCTTCTCCTTCTCCGCGCTCTCTGGCGCGGGCTTGTCCATCGGGGGCGTCGTGGGGGTCGTCTGCGGCACGGGCCCCGCGGTGGCCATGGGGGGCGCCTTGAAGTTCCCCGACGTCCCGACGCCGCCGAACTTTCCGGCGCCGTTGCCGGCGTGTCCGTATCCGAGGTCGTCCAGCTCGGCGTGGGCGACGCCGTCCTTGTAGGGAGCGTCGGGGATCTCCGTCGCCATCGCCGTCGCGTCGCCGTTCCACACGAACGTGCGCTTGCGCGGCTCGACGCCGAACGCCGCCGCCATCGCGGGGCTCTCGAGCACGAGGAGCGAAGTGTGTCGGCTCGGCACCGCGAAGGTCTTCGAGAGCTCGACGATGCGTGACTTGTCTGCCACGCTACCTGGTGACGCCCGGCGCTCGAGATCGGCGATCGCCGCGGTCGCCCACATGCGCGGGACGAAGGCATTGCCTGCCTCGCCCGACGCGCGCACCGAGAGCGGGATCGTCGTCGACCACGGCTTGCCGGCGAGGGTCCCGGAGAGCTTGGCCTCGCCGGTGGCGTCCGATCCTGCCATTCGTGCCATCACGATGAGCTCGCTCCCGGCACGAATGGCAGGAAGTCGCGCGGGCGCGACGGATTCGAGGCCGCTGGGGAGCGTGAGCACCGGGTCGCGGAGGGCGACGCCGTAGCTCGCTTCGAGGACGTCGAGCGCGGCCGAGCCGAGCCCCTGCCCCGCGACGTATGGGAGCACGACCCCGCCGCCACCGCGCGCCATCGCCTCGAGCGAGGCGAGATCGGCGTCGACGCCGACCGCCACCGCCGTGAGCGCGCCGTCGCCGATCGCCGAGCGGACCGAGGTCTCGAGCGCGGAGGCCGACCGCGCGCCGATCGTGGGGGCGCCGTCGCCTACGTAGATCACCCGCAGCGCGCGCGCCGCATCGCGCGAGGTGGCGACAGCTGCGCGGATCGAGCCCGCGGGATCGCTCGCACCCTCCGGGGCGATCCCCTCGAGGAACGTGCGTACCGCGCCGGCCGCCTTGGTCGACGGCGCCTGCGGCTCGAGCGCGAACGGCACGCACGAGACGTCGCACGCGAGCACGGTGAAGCGATCGCGCGGATCCATCTCCTCGACGATGCGCACGGCCAGCTTGGCCGCGCGGGTCCACCGCTCGCCGACCATCGAGCGGCTCGAGTCGAGGACCAGCACCTGCGTGCGCGACACGGAGTCGGGGACGCGCGGGAGCTTCGGCGAGAGCGAGAGCGCGACGTACGCCGGGTCGGCGCTGCCGGCAGCGCGGTAGCCCCACGTGGTCGCGAGGCCCCCCTCGTTCGCACGCGCGTAGTCGACGACGACGTCACCGCTCGGGAAGAACCCCGTCTTGTGCAGCGTGCGATGCGCGCCGGTGCCTTCCGCCTCGTACCCCTGGAGCTGCACGCCCCGGGTCTCGTCGTGCCCGACGACGTTCACGTCGAGCGAGAAATTCTCGATTGCGCCGGCCGCGTTGCCGCTACCGATGCTCGAGGCGAAGTGCGGGAGCGGATAGACGTAGCGCCGCGCGCCACCGACGCTCGCCACGCGTTGCGTGTACGCGAGGACCACCCGCCGCGCGCCCTTCGCCGGGATGGGGAAGATGCGCAGCTCCATGCGTCCGCCGGCGCGCCACTCGAGGAGCGCCGGATCGTGCCAGGGGCCCGGGACCCAGATCCACTCCTCGTTCGGACGCGGCGCCGGGGCCTGCGGCGTCGCCTTGAAGAGCACGCCCTTCCAGATCGCGGCGCCCTTGTCCTTCTCGACGAACGCGCCCTCCTGCATCGTGCCGTCGACCTCGAGCGCGAGCCGCTCGATCTGCGCGTCCGGCGGGAGCGGGAAGCGGAAGATGCCCTCGAGGATCTGCGCATCGTCGCTCTGGAACGTCTCGTCGATCTCGGTGCGCGCGATGTCGCCGGCGATCTTCACCGCGACGCTCTGTCGCACGAGGCGGAGCGCCCTGTCGCCGTCGCCGCTCGTCCCGGGGAGCCGCGCGCGCAGCACGCCGACACCCGGCACCTGCACGTCCTTGTCGTCGGTCGGGATCGACTCGACGTGCTCCGACCAGCCGAAGGCCGCCGCGAGTCCGCCGCTCGTCTTCTCGGCGAGGAGCGCGGACTTCGCGCCCAGCGTCGCGCCGTCTCCGGCGCCGAGCGTCGACTCCTGCCCGTTCGAGCGGGTCGTGGCCTTGCCACGCGCGACGGAGACGAGGGTCGTCGTCGCGGACGTGGTCGAGAGCGCGAGCTTCCCGCCGGGCGAGACGACCTCGCCGCCCGCGACCGCGAGCTTCATCGGAGAGGCGTCGCTCGTCGTCGCATCGAGCACCATCGAGCCGCGGACGAGCTGCGCCGCGCGATCGGCCTTTCCATCGAGCCGCAGCTCTCCCCCGCGATCGAGCGTGAGGTGCGTCCCGTCGTCGAACGTGAGGCGCGCGCGGGTGCGCGCATCGGTGCGGAGGACAGCGCCGGCCGCGATCGACTCGCCGACGCGGAGCGCGCGCGTCGTGCTGCCCTGCGTGCTTCCCTGGACGAGCATCAGCCCGCCCTCGGGGCCGCCGACGTGCGTCACCTTCCCGCGCCAGGGCGCGCTCGCGGTCGTCTCGATCGGGTGCGGCCCACGTCCGTGCAGCGCGATGGCGCCGACGCTCACGGTCGCGGCGATCGCGAGCGCTGCGCCCACGGAGCGGCGGGACCAGGGGATCACCCGCAGCTCACGCGCCGGCGCGCTCGTCTCGATCTCAGGAATGGCGGGCGTGCGGCGCGCGTCCTCACGACTCGAGATGGCAGCGAGGATGCGATCCTCGAGGTCGACCGGCGGCGTGTGCTCTCCGCGGAGCCCGCGGATCTCTTCGACCACGGACTTCGCGTCGTGGATCCGATCGCGGCAGTCGTCGCACTCGACGACGTGCGCGCCGAGCTCGTCCGCGAGGACGCCGTCCACCGCGTCGGCGAGGGACGCCTCCACTTGATCGCACATGTCGTTCGCATCGCTCATCTTGATCACCCACACACCTTGGCGCGCACTCGTGAGAGCGCGCGCGATACGCGCTGACGCGCGGTCGCTTCGTCGATGCCGCACGCCTCGGAGACCTCGCGATAGGAGAGCTCGGCGTCGTAGCGGAGGAGCAGCGCCTCGCGCTCCGACGGGCGTAAGCCGTCGAGCGCGGTACGCACTGCGTGCGTCGTGCGTGCGTCGTCGACGAGGTCGTCGACCGCGCGGGTATCGGCGTCGAGAGAGCTCGAACCGAGGAGCGGCTTGCGTCGGTTCTGGCGCGTCCGGACCTCGAGCCGACGCGCGCAGATGCGCCGCGCGATCCCGAAGAGCCAGCCTCGGATGGCGACGTCACCGCGGAACGAAGTGAGCCCGTCGTACGCGGCGAGCAGCGTCTCCTGGACGGCTTCGTCTGCTTCGGCCTGGCTGGCGAGGAGAGCTTGGCAGAAGCGTCCTAGGGGGGGACCATGTATGCGAGCACAGCGGGCAATGGCTGCGCGGGGGTCGCCGCGATCGAGCGCGGCACGTATCGCTGCCTCGTCGCGCGATTCCTCACCACCCGCGCGCGCGGGTGGCGGTGCGGGTGCGGGTGCAGCGAGCTGCGCCGCCCCGGGATTCTCGTCGTCCGTCAACGCCGCGGTCACCATGCATCCCCCACGTGACGGTGAGACGTTCGTTCGTGACGAACGATCTTTCTCTTCCTCGGGGGGACGTCCGAGAACCATCGGAAAGGCGGCGTTCCCGTGATACGTCTTGGCCAGGATCATGGCCGTGAGACGCTCGTCGCGCCGAATGCCGGCGGTGGACCCCGACACCCAGCCGCGACGCGAGATCACGACGGAGACGGTCCCGCAGAACTCGCGGAGCGGCATCGCGGAGCTGATCCGGCGCCTCTCCGAAGCCGAGGCGCGCCTCCAGTCGCAGGAGCGCGAGCGCGACGCCGAAGCCGAGATGATGGGCACGCTGCTCGGCCAGCTCGGCGAGCGCGATCGCAAGATCAAGGCGATGGCGGCCCGCATGGCGGCCGACGAAGAGCGCGTCCGCGCCCTCGAAGAGGCGCTGCAGCGGACGAGCGCCGACGGCGAGAGCCTCCGCGGCCTGGGCGAAGCGCTCGAGCGCGCATCGGAGTTCGCCGAGCGCGTGGAGGGGTTGGAGTTCGCCGTCGAGAAGGCGAGCACCTTCTTCCACCGCGTGCTCACCAAGCTCCACAGCGAGCTCGAGGAGCAGGAGTCCGATCTCCCCGAGCTGCTCGCGACGATGGTGATGACGCTCGACGAGACCCGTCAGGCGACGGAGCTCTCGCTGAAGAAGGTCGAAGAGCAGCGCGCGGCGATGGCGTCCCTCCGGAACTACGACGTCGACGAGGGTCTCGCCGGAACGCTCGAGCGCGGGCGCGCGGTCGCCGTGGGCACCGAGCCGGTGGACTCCGCGATCTCGCGCGTGGTCGAACGCCTGAGGGAAATCGAGCGGCGCGAGCGCGAGCTCGACCAGCAGCGCGACGCCCTGATCAACGAGTCGCGGGACCTCCTCGGCGACGTACACGCGCTCCACGCGACGATGGGCCGCTTCGCGGAGGCGCCCCGTTCGAAGGCGAAGCGCCCCGGCCAGCCGCCGAAGCGTCGCTGAGTCCTCGCGTTCGCACGTCGCGACACGGTGACTCGGACGCGGAGATCAGGGATGGCGGACCTTCGTCACCACGTTTCGCGCGCGGCGCAGCCCTTGCTATGCACGGTCGCGATGTTGCGTCTTCCTCACGGCTTCGCGCTCCTCCTCGCCAGCGCGCTCGGGTGCGCGCTCGGGTGTGGCAGCTCCGGGGAGGGGCTCGGTGGACGGCCGAATTCGGGGATCGTCGGCGGCTCCGGTGCGAAGCGACCGGAGTGCGGCGCGCTCGCACAGGGGTGTATGGGGCAAGGCCTCGACGCGCCCATCGCGCTCGGCGGAACGCTCGAGATCCAGATCGACTACCAGCTCGCGGGATCCTCCGGACCGCCGACCAAGCTCGTGAGCGCGACCCCAGGGATCCTCCAGAGCGAGGGCGACGGTCGGGTGACGGCCGTGGGCGAGGGCATGAGCGCGCTCTTGTTCGTCGGTCCCGACGAGGCCGTGATCGACTTCCTCCATGTGTGGGTCGCGAAGGCCGACGATCTACGCATACTGCGATACGCAAGCAACGGTGCGCTGCTCGGTCGGGTCTCGGACGACGTGAAACTGCTGGTCGGCGACGAGCTGCTCGTCTCCGTGGAGACCTTCGGCAAGGGGCAGGCGCTGCTCGGGAACTACGTCCTCGACTACCAGATCACCGGGAGCAACGTGGCCATCGTGCCCGATCCAGTCGGCGGCTGGTACCGCATCGTGGCGCGCACCGCCGGAGCCGCGACGGTGACGTTCGACGCGCTCGGGTTGAAGAAGGTGTGGACGCTCGAGGTGCTGCCGTGAGCCGCCGCCTCGCGATTCTGGGGATCGCGATCGCGCTCGCAGCCGTCGGTTGTCCGAAGAGCACCGAGCCGCCGAAACAGGTCGAGATCTACGCCACCACCGCGGCACCTCCGGCGAGCACCGCGCTGATCACCAACACCGACACCGAGCATCGCATCGCAATCGCGCGCGGCGTCGCGATCGCGGTGCAGAGCTGGACGAACTGTCCGAGCTCGCCGAGCTCCGTGCTCGCATCGGCGGATGTGAACGTCCTCGGCACACGCAGCGTGTATCGAAACGGCCAGCCGAATCAGTTCGTGGTGTGGGGGCAGGAGGCGGGTACCACCACGCTCCTCGTGACGAACGGGTGCGCGCAGCAGCGGTACGACGTGACCGTGCGCTGATTCAGGCCGCGGGCTTCGCGGCGCCGCTGCGCTTCGCGAGGAACTCGATGAGGTCGATCTTCGTGACGATGCCGGTCACCTTCTCCTTGTCGAGCACGATGGCGAGCTTCGCGTCGGTCAGCACGTTCTGCAGGAGCTCGATCTTCGTGTCGGGCGAGACGGTCGCGTAGTCGCCTTCGACGAGCGGTCCGATGGCCGAGTCGAGCGTACCGGCGCCGCTCACGAGGTGGCGCAACAGATCGACCTCGGCGACGATCCCGACGAGCTTCCCGTCGTCGACGACCGGGACCTGGCTGATGCCGCGCGACTTGAGCTTCTCGATCACCTCGCGGACCTTCTCGGTCGAGGTCGCGGTGACGAGGTTCGCGCCGTCGTGGATCAGATCGCGGACGTAGCCGATCCCGATCTCGTCTTCGAGGAAGCCGTTCTCGCGCATCCAGTCGTCGTTGAAGATCTTCGACAGGTACTTCTGCGCGCTGTCGCAGAGGACGACGAGGATGTTCTCTTTCCGGCCGCTCGCCTTGGCGTACTTGATGGCGCCGGAGACCGCCGCGCCGCTCGAGCCGCCGACGTTGAGCCCCTCCAGCCGCACGAGATCGCGCGTCATCAAGAAGCACTCCTTGTCGTCGACGCGGATGATCTCGTCGAGCAGCTTCAGGTTCATGGTCGAGGGAAAGAAGTCCTCGCCGATGCCCTCGACCTTGTAGGAGAACGGCTTGGTGATGCGACCGCTCTTCACGAAGTCGTAATAGAGCGACCCGATCGGATCGACGCCGACCAGCTTGATGTCCGGGTTCTTCTCCTTGAGATACCCGCCCGCACCGGTGATGGTGCCGCCGGTGCCCATGCCCGCGACGAGCGCGTGCAGCTCGACGCCGCACTGCTCCCAGATCTCCGGACCGAGGGATTTGTACTGGCCCTCGGGGTTCGCCATGTTGTGGTACTGGTTCGCGTAGAAGCAGTTCGGTGCGAGCTCGTTCGCGATGCGCTTCGCCGTCTGGTAGTAGCTGCGCGGATCGTCGGCCTCGACGGCGGTGGGGCAGACGACGACGCGCGCGCCGAACGCGCGCAGCGCCGCGATTTTCTCCTGCGACATCTTGTCGGGCATGATGAAGACGCAGCGGTAGCCGCGGATGGCGCTGATCATCGCGAGCGACGCGCCGGTGTTGCCGCTCGTCGCCTCCACGATGTAGCCACCGGGCTTCAGGCCCTGCTTCTCGGCGGCGTTGATCATGTTCAACGCCATCCGGTCCTTGTGACTACCGCCGGGGTTCAGGTACTCGCACTTCACGAAGATGTCGGCGGCGACGCCCGTCGCGACCTTGTTGAGCTTCACGATGGGCGTGTGCCCGATCGCCTGGGTGAGGTCCTGGACGGCGCCCTTCATCATGCTCTGCGACGTATCGCGGTCCGCGCAGGGGGTCGACCGCGTGTGTGCGACGCAGTGCGTCTCGAAGAGGTCGATCGGTCGATCGGTCGATTGAGAAAGACGGGCCGCGCGGTCGAGGACGACCGAGTGATGACGGAAACACTCACGTACCTCTGCTGGTCGCACACCGTGTCGCACCCGCCGGGATGTGGAGCCTGACGCCGGTCATGGCATAACCTGAGGAGTCCACATGTCTTCGTTCCAGCCCGGCGACCTCATAGGAGGGCGATACCGGCTTCAGCGCATCATCGGCGCAGGAGCGATGGGGACCGTTTGGTCTGCGCGCAACGAGTCGACGGATCGCGACTTCGCGCTGAAGCTGATGCTGCCGGACGCGGCGAAGAATCCCGTCGCGTTGCAGCGTTTCTTCCAGGAGGCGAAGGCCTCCGGCAGGCTGCGCCACCGGTCGATCGTCGAGGTCTACGACCTCGGTCGCATGGAGGGGACGGGCGCCCCGTACCTCGTGATGGAGCTGCTCGAAGGCGAGCCGCTCGACTCGGTGCTCCGCCGCGGCAAGACGCTCCCGATGGGGACCGGGATCCGCCTCGTGCGCGACGTGGCGCGCGCGCTCGAGGTCGCGCACAAG
>JBKJQC010000420.1:0-3893 GCA_046593995.1 Polyangiales bacterium | reverse complement strand
TCTGCGCGCCGTGGCTCGTTCGGTACTTCGCGAGGAGCGCGTCGGCGAGGAAGTCGCCGAGGATCGTCTCGCCCTTTCGCTCCGGCTGCGACGAGATCGAGCCGCCGGGATACGAGGCCGTGGTGGTGCCGATCTTCACGTCGAAGCGCAAGGCGACCGACGCGCTCCACGGCGCCATCAGCGTCGCGGCGGCGGGATCCGGGGCCTTCGTCACCTTCTCGCACCGCTTGCTCGCGTTGCACGTGTAGTCCGCAGCGCACGCGGTGCTCGGACACTCGACGACGCACGTGCCGGTGGTCAAGCCGGTGGTGAGCTTGCACTTCTGGCTCGGGCACACGGTGGCGGCATCGGCAGCCGTGCACGCAGCGCCGGTGTCGAAGATCCGCGTCACCTTGCCGAGCGCATCGACGATCGCGGCGTCGATGACGGTGACGGCGCCGTCGACCACCGTGATCTTGGTGCGCCCGTACTGGCGCCCCTTGCTCAGGCACTCCGTCACCCACGCGTTCCCGATCTTCTGGTTCACCACCTGACTGGTGTGGTCGCCGAGGACGAGGTCGACGTTGGTCAGGCCCTTGGCGAACTCGATCAACGGACCGGTCGGGTTGTTCGACGCGTCCTTGCCCGTGGCGCCGAGATGGGCGAGCGCGATCACGACGTGCGCACCGGCGGCGCGCGCCGCCGTCGCAGCCGCGGTGGCCGCGGCGCTTGGCTCCTGGATGGTCAGCGTCTGCATCCGGCCGGGGAACAGCAGGCCCGGCGCATCGGGGTTGGTGATCCCGAGGAACGCCACCTTCACGCCGCCGAGCGTCATCATGTGGAACGGCTTCGCGACCTTCTTCGTCGCGGTCGCGGCGTTCAGCTCGGCGTCGACGTTGGTCAGGTTCGACGAGACGAACGTGTACTCGGCGAGCTCCTTGAGCGTGTTGAGGTGCGCGATCGTGCGATCGAAGTCGTGGTTGCCGAACGTGTTCACGTCGAGCTTGAGAAAGTTCAGCGAGCGGATCGTCGGCTCGTCCTCGATCGTCGTGCCATAGACCGAGATCGGCGGCGTGGCGCCGATGCTGTCGCCGGCGGTCACGATCGCGGTGCTGGTCGGGAACGCGGCGCGCTCGGTCGCGAAGTACGCGGAGAGGAGGCCGATGCCGCCGTAGGTACTGTCCAGCTTCGCGGTGCGATCGTTCACCTGGATCGGCTCGATCTGACCGTGCCAGTCCGACACGTTGAGGATCTGCACGGTGCCCGACGGCTTCGCCGCGTCCGCGCCGGAGTCGCTCGCGACCTCGCCGACGGCCGTGTCGGTGCGGGTGCCGGTATCGGCGGTCCCGGTATCCGTCCTGGCGGTGTCCGTCGTGCTGGTGTCCGTCGTGCTGGTGTCCGTCGTGCTGCTGTCTGCGGCGACTTCGGCGACGTCCGTGTCCGCGATGGGCTGGACCTCCTCGTCACTGCTGCTGCAACCGATGACCAGCGCCGCGAGCGACACACAAACAATCTTCGAATTCATCGCGTTCCTCCCCGCGTATTGCGGAACCGGAGGACTGCTATCGGTAAGTGTGGAGAAACGCAACGCACCGGTCTCGCGCGGAGACGCGGCGCGAGCGAGGTTCCTGCTTACTTCGCGACGAACACACGCGTCTGTCGCGCCGGAATCGCGATCGCCGGACCGTTCGCCGCCGTGCCCGTCACGAGCTCGTCGTACGCGCCGGCCGGCAGCCCGACCGCCGTCTTCTCGGCGTCGCCGCGGTTGATGGCGACGTAGATCGTGTCGCCGGTGGTGGTCAGCGAGTAGACCCAGAGGTCTCCGCCGTTCGACCCCTGCGCGATCGTCGTGCGCTTCCCGCGTCGCGTCGCCGGGTGCTTGGTCCGGATCTCGAGGAGCTTCTTCACGCGCTCCTTGAGCCACGTCTGATCGGCGGTGAGCCCGTCCCACTGCATGAAGCGGCGGTTGTCCGGATCGCCCGCGCCGGACAGACCGATCTCGTCACCGTAGTAGACGAGCGGTGCGCCCTTGTTCGTCAGGATGACCGCGAACGAGTTCGCGACGCGCTCGAACGGCGCGCGGTACATCGGCACCATCGGCTGGCCGGACCACGCCTTGTTCTTCCCGTCGTCGTACGGGTTGGTCCAGAGCGGCGTGTCCTCGGCGAGGTGGATGATGCGGCCGAGATCATGGTTGCCGACCCACGTGCTCATGAGCGCGGACGCGCCATAGAAGTCGTCGTTGCCGTCCATGAACGACGCGAGATCGGTCATCGGCGTCTGGCGCATCAGCACCGACTGCACGATGCGGAGGCGGAGGGGAAAGTCGAACTGGCCGTCGAGCTTGGTGCGCGGATCGACGAAGCTCTTGAGGTAATCGCGGTTCCCGAAGTCGTAGGTCTCGCCGACCATGTAGAAGCGCTGCTTCGTGGTGGGCGTGATCTCGCTCTCGATGCGCGAACGGAGCGAGGTGAGCCAGCTGCCGTCGACGTGCTTGATCGCGTCGAGGCGGAAGCCGTCGGCCCCGGTGTCCTTCACCCACTTCACGGCGTTGTTCACCGAGTAGTCGCGCGCGGCCGCGTTCGTGTAGTTCCAGTGCGGCAGGTAGTCGGTGAACCAGCAGCGATCGCCGGTGGTCTCCCACGGACACGCGCCCTGGCCGCAGACGCAGCCGGTCGGGTGGAACCAGTCCGCGTGGTCCTTGTAGACCTGCGCGTCCTTGTGGACGTGCACCATCGCGTAGTCGAAGAGGATCTTGATGTTCTTCGCGTGCGCCGCGTCGACCAGCGCCTTGAGCTCGACCAGCGTGCCGAAGCGCTTCTCCGGCTTGTCGAGATCGAGCGGCCAATAGCCGTGGTAGCTCGAGTACTTGTGCGTATCGCCGCCGACGCCGGGGCCGGCGAACTCGTCGGCGTTCTGCACCGGCACCGTGAGCCACAGCGTGTTGACGCCGAGACCGGTGAAGTACCCCTCGTCGATCTTCTGCAGCACGCCCTTCCAGTCGCCCCCCTTGTACTGCCCGGGCGCGTCGACCCCGGCGATCTGCGTGCCGTCGTTGGTGGCGTCACCGTTCAGGAAGCGGTCGACGAACACGAAGTAGATGACGGAGTCGCGCCAGTCGAAGACACCCGGCGGCGGCGTAGGAACCTCCGCGCACGTGAAGTCCGTGCAGGTCGTCGGCTTCTTCACGCTGTTCACGTTGCCCGACGGATCGGTCACCGTGTCGGGGTTCGCCGGATCCGTGATCCAGGTGCCGTCGACGACGAGCTTGTAGAGGATCTGTCGGTTGTACGGAGCGGGGACCGTGAGCTTCCAGGTACCGCCGCTCTGCACGAAGGGATCCCCCTTCGTCCAACCGTCTTCGCGATAGTCGCCGCGCAGCTCCACGGTCGCGCCCGCGCCGGTGTACGTGAACTCGACGGTGCACCGCTTGAGCGCGTCCTCGCACACGGGCTTCCCGTCGGCGACCGCGCCATCGGCCGGCGGCGTCGTCCCGCCGTCCCCGTAGCCGCCACCTTCCCACTCGCCCGCGTCGTAGGCGGGCACCGGCGGCGGCTTGCCGAAGGGATCGTCGGCTTGATCGCCGGGGTCGCCGCAGCCTGCGACGAGGGTTGCGGAGAGCGCTGCGAAGAGAAGGGTGCGAAGGTGCACGGCCGGGAATCGTACCGCGTTTCGGGCGTGACGCACGTATGAGGCGAGGGGAGAGGTCTAGGGTCTAGGGTCTAGGGTCTAGGGTCGCGAAGTCGTCAGTCGTCAGTCGTCCAAGACGAGACGGCCGCTTGCTCCCGCTCTCGCTCTCGTCTCGCTCTCGACTGACGACTGATGATCGCGCGCGCATCAGCAGCGACGCGGCCGTCGCCTCGAGACTCGCAGACCGAAGACTGATGACCGCGCGCGCATCAGCAGCGACGCGG
>JBKJQC010000344.1:0-3454 GCA_046593995.1 Polyangiales bacterium | reverse complement strand
GGCACCGCCACCGACACGCACGTGGCGGTGGGCGCTACGGTGACTGCCGACGAGCCGCACGCGGAGGGGCGCGCAGACGCGGAACACGATGATCACGCCGGCGTGGGTGGGGTCGTGGGCGCGACCGGCGACCTCGGCGTTCGAGGCACCGTCGAGGGACGCGGGACGGGCGCCGAGCACGACGAAGCACGCGCGCGCGTCGAAGCGCTCGAGAAGCACACCGAGCTCGGCGCCGGCTTCAAGATCGCGGCGCTCGACCTCGAGATCCGCGGCGCCGGCGGCACGATCAGGTAGCAGTAGGCGCGCTCCTTGGAGCGGCCGACGCGCCCGCGGAGCTGATAGAGCTGCGCGAGCCCGAAGAGGTCGGCGCGATCGATGATGATGGTGTTGGCGCGGGGGATGTCGAGGCCGCTCTCGATGATCGACGTCGCACAGAGCACGTCGAACTTTCCTTCGACGAAGTCGAGCATCGACTGCTCGAGCGCCTTCTCGCTCATCTGCCCGTGCGCGACGCCGACCCGCGCGCGCGGCACGAGCTGCTGCACCTTGTTCGCCTTCTCGTAGATGCCTCCGCCGGTGTCGTTGGCCCCGCCGCCCACCCGGTTGAAGACGTAGAACACCTGCCCACCACGGGAGAGCTCACGCGTGACCGCCTCGCGGATCACGTTCTCGTCGTAGCGCGTGACCACGGTACGGATCGCGCGCCGATCGACCGGCGGCGTGGTGATGAGCGACATGTCGCGCATGCCGCTCACCGCCATCTGCAAGGTGCGGGGGATTGGCGTCGCGGTCAGTGTGAGCACGTGCACCCTGGTCTTGAGCTGCTTGATCCGCTCCTTGTGCGTGACCCCGAAGCGCTGCTCCTCGTCGACGACCAAGAGGCCGAGATCCTTGAAGTGGACGTCCTTCGAGAGGAGCCGGTGGGTGCCGACGACGATGTCGAGCTTGCCCTCTTTCAGGCGGCGGATGACGTCACTCGTGGCCTTCGTGTCCTGGAAGCGCGAGAGCGCAGAGACCGTGAGCGGGTACCCCTCGAGCCGCTGCGCGAACGTGTTGTAGTGCTGCTGCGCGAGCACGGTCGTCGGACAGAGGATCGCGACCTGCTTCCCCTGTGAAGCCGCGTGGAACGCCGCGCGGATCGCGACCTCTGTCTTGCCGAACCCGACGTCGCCGCACACCAGCCGATCCATCGGCCGCGGCACCTGCAGATCGCGGATCACGTCGTCGATCGCCTTCGCCTGATCCCCTGTCTCTTCGAAGGGGAACGTCGCCTCGAACGCGCGGTACTCGTCGTCCGGCTCGGGGAGCGGGTCGCCCGGGAGCGCCTGTCGCTCGGCGTACAGCCGCAGGAGCTCATCGGCCATCTGCCGCACGGCCTTCTCGACGCGCGACTTGGTCTTCGCGAACGTCGTGCCGCCGAGTCGATCGAGCTTGGGCTTGGCCTCAGTCGACTCGCCCGAGACGTGCTTCTGGATCTGGTTCAGCCGATAGACCGGCAGGTACAGACGATCGCCGCCGGTGTACTCGACGACGATGAGGTCGACCCGCGTCTTCGGCTGATGGAGCTTCCCGTCCGGATCGATCACCGCCGGCCCGAGCAGATCGCGGTGCTCGAGCCCCATGTAGCGGCCGACACCGTGCTCCGCGTGGACGACGAGGTCGCCGACACCGAGCGCGCGCAGATCTTCGAGGAAGGGCGCGGCGGCGTCCTTCGCGGACGAAGAGCGCGGGGCGCGTCGCTTCGCGCGCGCGCCGAAGATCTCTTCTTCGGTGACGATCACGAGCCGCTCGGTCGGCAGGATCGCGCCGTGCACCAGGGTGCCGGTCACGACCTCCGCGACCGTCGCGCCGAACTTCGGATCGTCGAGGAGACGCGCGTCGAACGGGCCGAGGCGCGCGTGCGTCGGGACGTCGTGTCCGCGGAGCAACGTGACGAGGCGCTCGGCCTGCGTGGTCGTGCGCGCGGCGAGGATGGTCCGCATGCCGTGCTCACGGAACACGCGCAGGCGGCGCACCAGCGGATCGAGCGCGGCGCGTTTCCCCTTGGTCGCGCGCGCCTGGCGGATCGCCGCGGTGAGATCGGCGTGATCGCGCGCAGCGAGCGTGGGCGCGTCGGCCGGCGCTCGCTCGAAGGGCGCGAGCGCGCCTTCACCCACGCCTTCGATGGCGGTGCGATGCGCGAGGACGACGTCGGCGTCCGACAGCTTCGCCGCCACGAAGGCCTCGTCGACGTAGTGTGCCGACGGCGCGAACGCGGGGTGACCCGCCTTGGCCTCGGCATCCTTCTCGGCGCGCGCGAGCTCGTCGCGGATGGCCTGCGCGATCGCGCTCGGATCGTCGAGCACCCACAGCGCGTCGGCCGGAAGATGCGCGAACACCGGCTCGAGCTCGTCGTAGTACGCCGGCGTGAACCCGTCAGCACCGAAGAACGCGCGTCCCTGCGCAACGTCCTCGGTGAGCTGGCGCGCCTTCGACGTGGGCATGTCGACCGCGTCGCACAGCTCTCCCATGCGTCGCTTCGCGCGTGTGACGGAGCGCGCATCGAGGATCGCTTCGCGCGCGGGGGGCAGGCGGAGCGCCTTGATTGCGTGCTGGGTGCGCTGCCCGTCCGGCTCGAACGCCTTCATCGAGAGCACCGCGTCGCCGAGGAGCTCGACCCGCACGGGCATCGGCGCGGACGGCGGCCACACGTCGAGGATCGCGCCCCGCACCGCGAACGAGCCCGGATCCTCGACGACCGGTGCGCGCAGATACCCGGACTCGACGAGCCGCTCGAGGAGCACGTCGCGCCCGCCTTCGTGCACGTCTTCGTCGACGGTGAGCGTGACGGTGTGCGACGCGAGGACCGCGCGCGGGATCAGCTTGCGCACGAGCGAAGGTGCGGTCACCACGCACGCCGCGCAGCACCGTCCGCCACTCTCGGGGGAGAACTGAGCGAGGTGCGCGAGCGTCGCGAGGCGTCCGAGGCTCGCACGTCGATCGGGCGCGACCTCGGCGTAGGGGCTCGTCTCCGGCGCGGAGAGGAGGAGCACGTCGCCGAGCGCGGCGTCCTCCGCGTCCTCGATCGCGACTTCCTCGTCCTTCCCATCGCGCGGGACGTGGGTGAGAAACTCGAGATCGGCGACCAGCGTGCGCGCGCGATCGAGCTCCGCGGTGACGACGATGATCGTGCGGCCCGTCTTCCGCGCGAGCGCCGCGATCGCCAGCGACAACGCACCGCCTCGCGTGCCGAGTAGATCGAAGCGCTGCTTCCCCGAGCGCGCGACGCGCGCGAGCAGCGCGTCGAGATGGACGAGCGGCCGATCGTCCGGGACCGCGAGCGGATCGGCGATGGGATCGATGGCGTCCTCGTCGCCCCGCTTCCGCGCGTCGAGCTCTGCGGACAGCGCGTCTGCATCCACCACATCGGCGAGAGACGCGCGCGAGGACCGTTCGGCCATGGACGCGCGAACGC
>JBKJQC010000242.1:0-3208 GCA_046593995.1 Polyangiales bacterium | reverse complement strand
CCGAGCGTTCGAGAATCACGCTCGGTCATTTAGCGCGAGGGCACGCTATCCGCTGGTCGCGCCATCGCGCGCGCGAGCTCGTCGATCGTCGGTCGGTCGCGCGGCTCGAACGACAGCGCGCGTGCGATCGCGCGGTCCAAGGTGGGTGAGACCCTAGCGAGGGTCGCGGGCGTGGTCGAAGCACCCGGCGTCATCGCGAGGAACATTGCGGGCACCTGGAACGGAGGCTTGCCCGCGAGCAGCTCGTAGGCGAGTGCGCCGAACGAGAACACGTCGGCTGCGGCCGTTGCGTGCGCGGCACCGCGCGCGAGCTCCGGTGCCATGTACAGCGGCGTGCCGAGGACGACGCCCTCGCCAGTGAGCGCGTCGCCATGGGCCCTCGTCGCGCCGAGCGGATCGACGGCGAGGCTCGAGATGCCGAAGTCCGCCAGGCGCGCGCGGCCGCTCCTGTCGACGAGGATGTTGGCCGGCTTCAGGTCCCGATGGATGACCCCGTGCGCGTGCAGCGCCGCGATGCTGCGCGCGATGCGGGCGAGGAGCGGGACGGCCACGCCGCGTCGCCGAACCGCGCGCGCTCGGACTCGAGCGAGCCGCCTTCGACGAGCTCCATGACGAAGAAGATCGTCCCGGACGCAGTCATCCCGACGTCGATCACCGGCACGACGTGCTCGCCGCCCATCTCCGCTGCGATCTGCGCCTCGCGCGCGAACCGTGCGAGATCCTCTCCGCTCGTCGCGCGCTGGAGCGTCTTGAGCGCGAGGTGTTTGCCGTCGGTGACGCGCTCGACCTCGTGCACCGTGCCCATGCCTCCCTGTCCGAGGAGCCGCACCTTGCGATAGCGGCCGTCGACGAGCGCATCGCCGCCGTCCTCGGTGCGCTCCGGGATAGGCCCGAGCCGCGCGAGCGCGTGGGCGAGCTCGCGTGAGCGTTCGCCGACCTGGCGCCGCAGCTCGTCGTTCAGCTGCGCGACCTCGCGGCTCCGCTGTTCGAGCTCCTCGATCCGGCTCGCGAGCTCCGCGAGACGGACCTCGGTGCGGGTGATGACGTGCACGCCGGCGGCCGCTGCGGCGCCGAGCGCTGCGACGACCATGATCCCCGCGATCCAGGTGTGCGGCCACCCGCCCGCGAAGAGGAGCCCGATCGCGAGCACCGAGCTCGTGACCGCGGTGAGGACCACGAGCCGCCGATCGAGCGAGAGCTGCGACATCGCGACGATCACCGCGAAGAAGAGCAGCGCCGACGCCGCTATCGCCTGCGGCCCGAGCGGCGGGTTCGGGATCGCGCGCAGCGCATCGATGGCGGCGGCGATCGTGAGCGCGCCGAGCGGGAGGTCGACGAGCGGCAATGCGTACCACGAGGCGTCGAGGAGCCGCTCGCTCCGCTTGCACCCGAGCCAGAGCGAAAGCGAGAGGACTGCGTACACGGCCACGCGCGGCGCCGTGGCCGTCGCGACCGGCGACGCGGTCTGGAGCAGCGCCATCTGGCTGACGAGCCAGAGGGACGCGGAGATCGCGCGCAGAGGCAGTACGCGGATCGCGTTGCGACGTCGCTCGTCGCCGAGCGCATCGTCGAAGGAGCGCGAGGACGGGCCCGTCACGCACGCGATGCTAGCTCATTCGTGCGTCTCTCGATCTCACCTCGCCCCGCACAGTATGCGGAAACGCGGGTGTGCCGCGTCCGACTCATCACGGTCATGGCCACGTTCTTCACGAGCGATCAACACTACGGGCACGCGAACGTCATCGCGTACTCGCAGCGTCCGTTCGCCGACGCAGCGCACATGACGGAGGAGCTCGTCGCTCGCTTCAACGCGGTCGTGACCGCGGACGACGACGTGTGGCACCTCGGCGACTTCTCGCTCGACGAGCGCCTGGTCGCCCGCGTGCTGCCCCGCCTGCACGGCCGCCACCACCTCGTTTCGGGCAACCACGACACCTGTCACCCCTGCCACCGTCGCGGCACTTCACGCGTCGCGCGGTACGTCGAAGCGGGCTTCACGGACGTGGTGCCGGCCGCCGAGCTCGACCTCCCAGGCGTCGGCATCGTCGAGTTGAACCACATGCCCTACGTGGGCGACCACACCGACCGCGATCGCTACGTCGAGCACCGTCCACCGGATAGAGGGCGTTGGTTGCTGCATGGCCACGTCCACGAGCTCTGGCGCGTCCGCGGCCGGATGATCAACGTGGGCGTGGACCAGTGGGACTACGCGCCGGTGCGCGCGGAGCGACTCGCGGAGTTGATCCGCGGAGCGGACCCTTCGCGCGCGTAGCCTGCGGCGCTCGCGCGCGTAGCCGGCGGCACTGGTACGCCCAGCGATACGCCATCGCTGCGCTGCAGCGGCGAAAGGGAAGCTCGACGGCGTAGTCGCGACTGAGCGATGCTCCGGGTGAAATGGCGAGCAGGAAGAGCACGAAGAAGCCGCAGACGAAGAGGCCGGGGCGGCGGGGTGCAGGCGCGGGGCTGTCGCGCCACGGGGACGCGGCGAAGGTCGAGGTGCGCGCCGACCCCGCGCGCAAGAAGCGCTTCGACGCGCTGCTCTCCGAGATGCATCGCTCCGAGCGCACCGAGGCCTCGGGGTTCGACGCGTACTGGGAGGCGGTCTCCGTGATCCTCGACGCGGATCTGTGGGTGCTCGGCGGACACGAGACGGCCGATGCGTTCCTCGCCACGGAGGTGAAGGAGCCTCGCCGGACCGCCCTACGGAACGTGCGGGTCGCGCGGCTCGCCTCGCCGGCGGAGGAAGCGAAGTACGGCACCACGCTCCTCGACGCGGCGCTCTCGTAGCGGCGCTGCGTGGCCTCGACCTCCCCGTCGCCACCGAGAAGCCCGCCATCGTGGCACCGCGGCGTGCCACGAATGGCAAGCGCCGGAGGTAATCGCGCGCCACTCGAGCGACGAAGGTTGGATCGCGCTCGACTTCGACGAGGACGAGTCGGGCGGCTGGCATGTGGGGGTGATCTCGATCAGAGCGCGCGTTCGGGCTAGACTTCGTTCGTCGTGGCGAACCCCTCGAAGCCCCCGCGCATGAGCTTTCCGGGCCACGGCTCGACGACGCAAACGACGCGTGCACCGGGGTCGACCGAACGACTACCTGCGGTCGACGAGCATGTGGTGCGCCCCGAGAGCGGCGAGGAGATGCTCGACGGCGTCGTGCGGATCGTGATGGGCGCGAGCCCGCCGCACGCGATCGCCAACAGCGATCTGG
>JBKJQC010001199.1:0-6478 GCA_046593995.1 Polyangiales bacterium | reverse complement strand
CGACTGACGACTGACGACCGGGCCCGCGGGGCAGCGACATCCTCACGGTCGCACGACCGCTGAACCCTAGACCCTAGACCCTAGACCCTAGACCGCTGATCAGCGACGACGGGTCGCGACCCGCCGTGAGCGCACAGCGGCCAGCGCGAGGCCGAGCGCGGCGAACGAGCCGACATCGGGGCTCGAGCCCGTCGTCGACGTCGTCACGGCGCAGCCGCCCTTCTGCTCGCTGGCATCGGCCGCGTTCGGCGTCGGCGCGCAGATCTTCGTGTCACCCGCCGCCGTGCACGAGAACCCGGTCGGGCACGTCGAGCCTTCGTTCGCGCAGATCTCGGAGCAGATCTTCGCGCTCCCCGTGTCGATGCAGGTCCCGGAGCGGCAGGTGTCGCCGGCCTCGCAGGTCTCGCCGGTCTTCGCCTTGCGCGGATCGGGGCCGCCTTCGAGCCACGGCTCGGAGCCGGCGGCCTCGAACGCCTTCAGGACGAACTCCTTGAGGGTGTCGACGCGCGTGTAGAGATTGTGCGTGTCGAACTCGGGGGTGTCGACGCAGTTGGTGTACGCGGGATCGGTCTCGGGATCGTAGGGTGCCGCGTTGCCGCCGCGCGAGACGACGCCGACGACCGCGCCGGTCGTCATCGAATATGCAGGGCCGCCGCTGTCGCCGGAGCAGATGCCCTCGCCGATCGCGAACTCGTTGCTCGCGACAACGCCGCTCGTGGTGCCGACCGGACCGACGCTCGTGATCGGGATGTCCGCGCGGCGACGACGGACCCGCGAGCCCGAGTTATTGCTCACGCCCCAGCCGACCGCGAGGATCTTCTCGCCCTTCACCGGCGGCGCCTCGAGGCGGATCTGCGCGATCATCGCGTCGGGGATGCGGCGGTCGAGGACGATGAGCGCGAGGTCGTTGTTGCAGAGATTGGTCGCCCCCGTGGTGACGACCTCTTTGCCGAACGCCGCCGCTTTGCGCGACATCGTGGCGCCGACGATGATCGCGAGCTGGTCGGCCGGGTAGTCGCTGCGGACCCCGCCGCCGGAGATCGACCTGCCGTCCTTCGAGCACGCGATCCCGCCGGACTGCGTGCGCGCGACGCAGTGACGCGCGGTGAGCACGACGTTGTCGGCGACGAGGACGCCCGAGCACGAGCCCATCGGGTACCCCTCGGCCGAGAGGATGCCGACCCAGACCGCCGAGTTGTCTTCGATGCCGCTCTCGACGCCGTCGATGATCGGCGCGGATCCGGAGCCGACGGCCTCGCCCCCCTGGACGGCACAACCCGCGACGGAGGCGGACGCGAGAGCGAGAGCGAGCAGAAGGCGCGCGGACACGGCAGACAGCGGGCGGCGGCTCATGGAAGCGCCTGTTTCAAGCACCACCGGACCGCCCCTTCAAGGCGTTTGCGTGTCCGCGCCGTCGGTGCCGGAAGGTTCCAGTACGGAATGTTGCCCGGACGGTCTCCAGTCAGGTGACGTCACCCCGTGGGATCTCGCGGCAAGACGGCAGTGGCGCGGGGTCGGGTGCGGGATGCGCTCGCGGCCGCGCCGATCCTGCTCGCCGTCGCCGGCCTCGTGCAAGCCGCGCCGCCGACGGGAACCCTTGCGCCGATGCTGCCTCGACAATGCCCGACGGAGATGATCCTCGTCGGCGACGTCTGCGTCGATCGCTGGGAGGGATCGCTCCTCGAGCTGCGCGAGGCGAGCGAGATCCCGTGGAGCCCGTACTACTCGCCGCACGCGCACAAGGTCCGCGCCGTGTCGAAGCCGGGCGTCGTCCCGCAGGCCTACATCTCGATGGCCGACGCGAAACGCGCCTGCGAAGCGTCGAAGAAACGGCTCTGCCGCGCGACGGAGTGGCGCGCCGCGTGTCGCGGTCCGCAGAAGACGGTCTACCCCTACGGCGACGCCTACGTGGCCGGCACCTGCACCGACAGCGGTCGCACCGCGCCGTTGCCCAAGCTCTACAGCGGGAAGGCGATGTTCGAGAACAAGAGCATGATCGATGCCCGCTTGAACCAGCTCCCGAACACCGTCGCGCGCACCGGCGAAGCCGCGAAGTGCACGCCGCCGGCGGGGGCGAGCGCGACGAGCGGACCGTTCGACATGGTGGGCAACGTGCACGAGTGGACCGACGACGGCACGCTCCACGGCGGCTTCTACCTCGACGCGCGCACGCTCCACGAAGGCTGCGACTACGTCACGACGGCACACGCCCCGGTCTACTACGACTACTCGACCGGCTTCCGCTGCTGCGCCGATCCGACCTTCGACGCGCCGCCCCCCGAAGCGAAGAGCGCACCCCCCGTCGCGTCGGCGAAGAAGCTCGCGAAGCTCTGATCGGAGATCTACCTCTCGAGGCTGCAGATCCGAGAGAGCACCCCCCGGGCTGAACCCGGGTTCAGCCCGGGGGGAAATTCTCGGGACAATCTCGAATCACTTCGCCTTGGCCGGCGGCCAGCAGCTCTCCAAAGGAGGTTGCGGGACGAGGTGGGCGCCCTCGAAGTGCGCGAGGGTGATGCCGTCGGTGCGGAGGCCGTTCGGGTGGAACGTGCGCTCGGAGATCCAGACCTCGCCCAGGCCGTCGTCGTTCAGATCGAGCGTGCCCTCGACGCGGAACACCGAGTGGTCGGACGTTCGTACCGCGATCGGCTCTTCGTTGGGGTACGCGTGGAAGAGGATGCTCAGCCCCGTCCGCGTGACGGGATCGAAGTTGCCGGCGTTCACGCTGAAGAGGAGCTCACTCTGCTCGTCGCCGTCGAGATCGGCGGAGGCGACCTGCACCACGCTCACCATGCTCGTCGCGATCACCTTGCGGGTGGCCTCGGCGAGTCGGCCGCGGGCCGGACCATCGAGCGCCTCCGCGCCTTTCTTCGTCCCCTCCCAATTGATGCGGTGCACGCGCTGCCCCGCGTCCTCCGGCCAGATCGCGTAGGAGCCCGGCGACTCCCCGGCGGCGTCCTCGAACATCAGGAGCGGTGTCGTGAGCGTGCAGCCGGTGATGCTCGGGACGCGCCAGCCGCCGACCTTCGCGGTGCGCCCGCTCTCGAGCTTGACCGAGGCCTTGCTGCCGCTCGGTGACGTCATGTCCGTCGTCGGCAGCAGGTCGTAGCACTTCTCGCCGCTGCGCCAGGCGCCGCTCTTCGCGTCGAAGCACGCGACGGGGAGCAGCGCCTCGAATGCGACCGTGAAGAACACCGCGGACTTCGCCGGTCGCTTCGCGGTCGGAGCGGCGCGCGTCGCGATCGCGGGCGCCGGGGCAGGTGGCTTCTGCGAAGCGCCGCAGCCGAGCGTGAGAAGACTTCCGGCCAGAGAGACGGCGAGGACGTGAGAGCGCGTGCGCGGGCTAGCCATGGTCGAGAGAGACGTTATCTCAGGCGAGGCCGCCGCGGCGCCGGACGTACCAGTGGCCGCTCAGCGCCATCGCGGCGAGCGCCGCCCAGGCCCAGGTCGGGAGGATCGGAGCGACATTGCGCTCGATCGAGACGATCGACGCGGTCGGCACCGGGATCGTCCCGAGCTCGTTCGGACCGACGACGACGCCGTCGTTCGCCTTCGTGACCGCGACGAGCCGTGCGCGATCGGGGCGCGGATCCGCCCACTCGTCACCACCGCGCTCGCACGTCGCGAGCGCGCGCGTCTTCAGTGCGGAGGGTGTGGCGGAGCCGGTGGTGGACTCCTCGCCGATCTCGAGGCGCACCGCGAACCCGCCCGCGGGCGCGATCCCGGAGGCGCCACCCGGTTGTGGGCTCGCGAGCGGGATCAGGATCGGCGGCGCGCCGTCGATCGCCATGTCGAGCGTGCCGGGGAACTTCTCGTTTGCCTCCGCGCGCGTCGCTTCGAGGGGCGCGAGCTCCGCGGCGAGGTGGGCGCGTCCGGCGATGGGCGATGCTTCGATGCGCAGGGCCGCAGGCGCACCGGCGAGACAGGGGGCGGAGCCAGAGGCATGCAAGAGGCGGCCACGCACGGGCTCATAACGCGGATCGCGCATCAGCCATCCGATGAGGCCGCGCCAGAACGCGTCGTACGCGCGGCCGCCGTTCTTCGCTGCGAACGCGGAGAACGCGAGGACGCGCGTCGAGTCGAGGCCGAGCGCGATCGAGCGCCCCTCCTTCACGTCGGCGATCGCGAGCACGGGCATGGGCTTGCCGGTCGCGGTCATCCGCCGCGGGTGCGTCCAGAGCGCGACGCCACCCGACCGTACGTCGCCGAGGAGCGAGGTGCCCGCGAACTCCGGGAGCTCGTCGCCGAGGAGCGCGTCGACCTCGCCGAGGATCGGGGCGCCGTGCGCGGCGGCCGTGACGACCGGGACGAACGGCGCGACGTCGGCCGCGGCCTGCGCGCCTTCGAGTCGCGGCATGTCCACCGGCGTGACCCGCGCCAGCGGCGTCCCCGAGTACCCGCCCGCGCTGAACGAGTTCGGACCGCCGACGTGGACGAGACCTCCGCCCTTCTCGACGTAGCTCGCGACCAGCGGGAGGTGAGGGGCGAGGCCATACGGCTCCGCGTCGAAGTCCTGGAAGACGACCGCGTCGAACGTCGGCAGCGCCTCCGTGAACAGCTCGCGCACGGGGAAGGGGATGAGCGCGAGCTCTTCGTCGGGAGCACCGACGTCGTCTCCCGGCGTGCGAAGGATGAAGAACGAGACGACGTCCACCGCGGCGTCGCTCTTCAGCCACTCGCGGAGCGCGCGTACGTCGAACGTCGGTCGGCCGGCGATGTGGAGGATGCGCACGCGCTCGCGCGCGACGTCGATGGTGAGGAGGCGCCGATCGTTGTCCGGGATCGCATCGCCGTTCGGCGCGGAGATCGACACCTCGATCGCGCGGGTGCCGGCGCGCTCGAGCGTCACCGGCAGCTCGATCATCGCCGTCCCGTCCTTCGGCGTCGCGGTGCCGGTGGCGAGGATGGCGGCCGACCCCGAGCTCCCTTCGAGGAGCTCGCGGACGATGACCGGCACGTCGCCGCAGGTGATCCCGCCGGTGCACGCGATCTCGACGCGGATCGGGAGCTGCTGGTGCGCGACCGCGGCGCCTGCGAGCCGGACCGCGCGGATCGAGACGTCGGGCGGGCTCCCTTCGCCGATCGCGACGGCGTGGAGCTTCGAGCCGATCTTGCGCTCGGCGAGATCGCCGATGTCGATCCGACCGTCGCTCACGACGACGATCGCCGCCGGTGGATCGTCGTGCCGGTCCGCGAGGGCACGCATCGCGCTCGCGAGATCGCTCGACGCACCATCGGCGCGCGTGAGCACCGTCGCGCCCGGAGGCATGTGCGGATCGCGGAGGCCGCCGCCCGCGCCGAACGCGAACACATCCACGCGGCCGATCGAGCCCTTCTTCAGCTGCTCGACCACCTCTTCCGCGACCTCGATGCGCGGGCGACCGCCGCCCGTCCCCGACGAGAGCGCCATCGAGCGCGAGCGATCGAGGAGGACCACGACCCGCGGCGCGATGCTCACCTCGCGCGCCCGCAGCCGGTGCGGGCGGATCACCGCGAGGAGGATCGCGACGCTCGAGAGGAGCGCCGTCGTCGCGACGAGCAGCCTGCGCGCCTCGCGCGCGCGTCGCAGCTCGAAGGCGAGCAGCAGGAGCCCGAGCACCACCACGACGACCGCGATGACGAGGACCGTCGTCGAGAGATCCTCGGCCGCGACGATCGCGACCCGGACATGCTCGACCCCGCCATTCGCGCTCGGTCCGAGAGCGCGGAGACCGTACACAGCCCTCACGGCGCCGAGCCGCGCCGCTTGATGAGGAACTTCGCGTGGACGGCGTCGTCCTTGTAGTTCGTCGTGGTGGCATAGAGCGCGATGTTCACCGCCCAGCGGATCGCTCGCTCGCGCTGCACGTCACCATCGGGCTCGACGCTCATCTCCCACGTGCCGAGCGCGTTCCGCGCGAGCGCTCCGCCGAGATCGTGCGCGAGGAAGATCACACGGATCTGCCCGGCCCGCATGATCGCGTCGGCGGTCTCGGCGCCCTTGATCCGACCGTACGGACGCCCCGGCTTGAGGAGATAGAACGAGCGGTAGATCACGTGATCCGCCGGGATCTGCACGGGCGCTGCGTCGGGCATCACCCGCGCGATCTCGCGGCGTGCGTCGCGACCGAACGTGCCGCTGTCGGGGTCGGCGTCGTCGATGACGAGGAGGCCGCGGAGCGAGAGGAACTGACGGAGGCCGGCGATCTCGGCGCTGCCGAGCGCGGAGAGCCCCGACGTCCCCGACCAGTAGAGGAACGGCCCGTCGAGCAGCGCCGGATCGGTCGCTTTCACGCTGCGCGGCGCGCGTCGTGCGGGGGCGCTCGTGCGCTTCTCGACCTCGACGCTCCAGCGGGCCGGGGCGCTCGTGCGCGCGGGACCGGTCGTCCCGCCGGCGAGGAGCACCTTCGGCTCGAACGCGCCCTCGTCCCCGAAGGACCACGCGCGTCGCGACGTCGTGGAGCCGGCGAGCGCAGTCGTCAGGCCGAGCGCAGAGGAGAGG
>JBKJQC010000022.1:0-2635 GCA_046593995.1 Polyangiales bacterium | reverse complement strand
ATTGCGCGATCTACGCTTCGGACCGGCGCGGCTCGCGCGCCGTCTCCTCCTCGACGTGCGCGAGGGCCCGCTCCGCAACGACGACACGTTCGAGAAGACGATGGGACAGCTCCGGATCGAGACGTTCTCGGAGTTCGCGGCCGTCGCCGTGCTCGTGAAGACGGCGATGGGCCGTTTGCAGATGACGCGCCTGCAGCGCGACGAGGGGGGCGTGCGCAAGGTCTTCAGCGAGGAGCGCGAGGCCCTCGCCTACCTCGCCAGCGTGAGCGTGAAGCCCCCCGGCGCGTGAGGCCCGAGCGTGAATTGGGCGCGAGCCCCGGCGTCGCCTCGGCGTTCGCGGTGCGTGCGCTCACGGGCTCCGGTCGGCCGACCCCCGCCTCGTGGACGTCGTGACGGTGAAGCATCTAGCCTTGCCGACATGGCGAGGGCGCGTTTGGTTGCGGGTTGTGCGGTCGTCTGGCTCACCGGGTGCGGCGGTCAGAGCGCGGCGGTTCCCGAGCGTGACGTCGTCGCCGAGGCGAGCACCCTCGCGCGCGTCGATCCCGCGATCCTTTCGCGCCTGCGCACAGGTGGTCTTCGCCTGGTCGGCGATCGCATTCGGAGCGAAGCGTTCGAGAGGAACGGCGGAATTCTCCTCAGCGAGGTTCCGTTGCGCGGCGACGGCGCGGTCGCATTCGGATTCGCGCGCACGATCGAAAAGCAAATCCAGCTGCGGGCGGCCGGGACGCTGCCGAGCGTCGCGTCGATCGATCACGGGAGCGCGGTGCATCGCGATCTCTACCCGTCGACCGATGCGATCACGGTCGCCAGCGACGACGCACTCGAGATCTTGTACCTGCTCCGCGATCGGCGCGCGCCCACCTCGTTCACGTGGACCGTCACGCTGCCGCCGCAGCTCCCCCGAGTCAGCTCTGCCGACGACGGCGGGCTCGAGATCGCCGACACCTCGGGGGAGCTTCGCCTCCGCGTGCCGCGTCCGTTCGTCATCGATGCGCGCGGCGTTCGTCGCGCGGCTCGGATCGACGCGCGCGCCGAGCGCTGGACGTTGTCGTTCGACCCGGAGGGCCTCCAGTATCCGGTGCTCGTCGATCCGATCGTCGAAGCGACGGTCTGGAAGCACGACGGTCTGCCGCCCGCGCCCTCGTCCACGAGCTACGCGGTCGCTCACGGCGGCAAGATCCTGATCCTCGCCAACGGCGGGACTTGGGAGTGGGACGGCACGAGTTACGCGCTCAAGGGAGCTGCGCCCGCGGGCGTCGCCGACGGCGCCGGGATCGCGAGCCTCGGCTCGAGGGTCGTGCTCTTCGGAGGTCGCAACGACTCGATGACCTCGCTCGGCGACACCTGGGAGTGGGACGGAACGAGCTGGTCCAAGAAGACGTTGACCGTCCAACCGACCCCGCGCTTCGGACCGGCGATGACGACCTACGGCGGCAAGGTGCTGCTCTTCGGCGGCGGCAACACCGACGAGACGTGGACCTACGACGGCACGAAGTGGGAGCAGCTCTTCCCGCTGAACACGCCGCCTCCGCGCACGAGCGGCGTGATGGGCACGACCGCGACGAGCGCGTTGCTCTTCGGCGGCAGCAGCAACGACGACACCTGGGAGTGGAATGGGACCGACTGGGCCAGCCGCGGAACCCTCTCCAGCGGAATGGCGTGGGATCCGGTGATGACCACGGTCGGGGCCGATACCTATCTCGTCCTCCATGGGGCTCCGCCCGCCACGTTCAAATGGAGCGGCAGCGCGTGGTCGAAGCTCACCTCGGTCACCACGCCGCTCTTCGCCAACCGCATGCCGATGGTCACGCTCGGCACCAAGGCGGTGATCGTCGGGGGCACGCGGCAGACCACCCAGACGTTCGACGGTTCGAGCTGGACGGCGAAGGACCCGATCTATCCCTCGCTCCTAGGTACGACCGAGTACGGAACGAAGCTCATCGGCTTCGACTCCTACGGGTACACTTGGACCTACGACGGCACCGCGTGGACCAAGACGTCCGCGCCGATGACCTTTGCCGCCGTCGCGGGGCGCGAGTTCGGCGCGGCGACGCTCGCAAGCACGCCGTGGATGGTCAGGGGCGACACGTACTCGTGGGATGGGACGAAGTGGGTCGCGCACATGGCGAACCTCAACTCCGGCGAGGGGTTCGCCGTCGCTTCGCTCACCGGCGATCTCTTCGCGTTCGGCGGATCGTCGGCGCCGAACGTCACCCAGAAATGGACCGGCAGCGCGTGGTCGTCGATGTCTCCGACGTCGCCGCCCCCGGGGCGCGCGTTCCACGCGATGGAGGAGCTCGGCGGGAAGATCATCATGTTCGGCGGCGAGAACCGGAGCGCTCCGTCGCCGCGCTTCCTGACCGATCTATGGAAATTCGACGGAGTCAACTGGTCGGCCTACAGCGGCACGCGCCCCACCATCGAAGGCGAGCCCGGGCTCTCGCGGCTCGCGACGGTGCTCGCGCTGGTGCTCCAACCGCGACCCGGACCGGGTTCCCCCGAAGTGTGGACGTGGGACGGCACCTCCCTCACCAAGAAGACGACGTCGGTCACTCCGGTCGAGGTGTCCTCGTCCACGATCGGATCGATCGGGTCCAAGGCGTACGTCATCGGCAGCCGGAGCGTCGCGACCGGC
>JBKJQC010001162.1:0-6056 GCA_046593995.1 Polyangiales bacterium | reverse complement strand
ATCACCGGCCGCCATTTCGTTCTCCGTCGCGTTCTAAATCAGCGACCTCGGTTCTCGAACTCGGCGTACCTGATCGATTGAACACGGAGGCACGGAGGCACGGAGGCTCGAGAGTCTGCCGATCGCGACGCTTCGAGGCCTGGCCCCAGAATCCGTTCCTCAATGCGATCGCCGGCGAGACGCGGCTGGGTGCGCGCGGCAGCACTTCACGGACCTCCGTGCCTCCGCGCCTCCGTGTTCAATCCGGGCGTGCGAGAATCACGCTCGGTCATTTAGGGTCTAGATAGCCGAGCGCGATTCTCGACCGCACGGGGCGGAGAGAGGCGTCTGGTAGTTGCTGCAGCGTCACGCCGCTGACTCTCGCCCGATCGCCCGATCGCCCGTCGACAGGGAGGCGGGGAGGCGGGGAGATTTCCAGAGGTCTGCCGATCTCGGCTCTGACGCGACGACGCTCTTGCCTGCGCGAGCGTCGTCGCGGTCGCAGCATGCGCGCGGCAGCACTGATTCGATCTCCTCCCCGGCTCCCCGCCTCCCTGTTGATGGGCGGTTCTGCTGCGTCGGCGGTCAGGCGGCGAAGCTACGCGACAGGCGTTCCATCGAGAATCGTGGTCGCCGGTCTAGGGTCCAGGGTCGCTTCGCCGAGAAGTCGTCAGTCGTCGGTCTTCAGTCGTCCGAGACGAGACGAGACGAGACCAGGAGACGGGGTGACGCTGCGCATGAGCGGCGTTGTTGGCTCCGTCGGCTCTCGTCTCACTCTCGCTCTCGGTCTTGCTGACGACTGACGACCGACGACTTTCTTCGGGCCCTGGACCCTAGACCCTAGACCCTAGACCTCCGCACCGTGGTATGACCTTCGACCATGACCGTCCGGGTCCCGATGACGCCCGAAGGGCATGCCAAACTCGTGGAGGAGCTGAAGCGGCTCAAGCACGTGGATCGCCCGAAGACGATCCAGGACATCGCCACGGCGCGCGATCACGGCGATCTCTCCGAGAACGCGGAGTACCACGCGGCCAAGGAGAAGCAGGGGTTCATCGAGGGGCGCATCAAGGACCTCGAGGACAAGATCTCGCGCGCAGAGGTCATCGATCCGAGCAAGATCGAGAGCGACAAGGTCGCGTTCGGCGCGCGGGTGAAGGTCACCGTCAACGACGCGAACGGCAAGGAGCTCGAGAACGAGGTCACCTACCGCCTCGTCGGCGCAGACGAAGCCGATCTCAAGAGTGGCACCATCTCCTGCACGTCGCCCCTCGGCAAGGCGCTGATGGGACGTGAGGTCGGCGACGAGGTGCGGGTCAACATGCCCGCCGGGGCACGTGTCTACGAGATCCTCGACATCTCGTTCACCGGCGCGGCGAAGTAGCCCGGTCGGCGCGTGACCGGGACGCCGTCTATCGGTCCCGGAGGCGAGCGGGCGCGCGCGCGACTCGACGCGGTCGCGGCGGCGCGCGATGGTCTCGACGTGGCAAAGGCCGATCTCGCGCTGCGCCGCGTGCGGAGGGACGCGGCATGATCGCGGGGCCGTTCGTGCGGTCGGCCGTGCGATTCGGGATCGCGTGCGCGATCACCGCGCTGGTCCTCTATGCCGAAGGGGAGCGCCTCATGCGCCTCGCCGGTGCGGAGGTGGCCGGTGACTGGGAAGCGTGGCCCATCGCGCGCGGCGCGCCGTCGATCGCAATCGCCCTCGCGCTGCCGCTGCTGGTCGTGATCGTCGCCTACGGCGCGCTCCTGCCGATGCTCGAGACGCGTCGCGGCCGCACCGGGTGGGGCGCCGCGATGGGGCTGATCGCGCTCGCGTTCGCGATCGAGCTATCGACCGGTCGCAAGGCGCGCGTACCGGTCGCGCGCGTGCCGTTCGTCGTGGCGGTGGTGCTGGTCGTGGCCGCGTCGACGGTGTGGCTCGCACCGCGCGTCGTCACCGCCGTGAAGCGCCGCGCGTGGCTCGCGCCGCTGCTGGGAATCGCCACGCTCGTCGTCGCGTTCGAGCTCGATCGACGCGTGCTTCCGCGGCTCTACCCCGCGTTCCACCTCGGGCTGTCGTTGCTCATGCTCGTCGCGATCGTGATGGTCGCGTACGGGGTCTCGACGCTCCGGCGCACCGGCATCGCGCTCGCGGTGGTCGGTGCGCTGATGGCGGCCACGGCCGCGCTCCGTGCGCCGCGGGCCGCGCGAGACCTCGCGAAGTACGACAACGCACGGCGGATCGTCGCGGAGCGGAGCGGCGTGATCGCACCCGTCCTCGAGCTCGCGGCGCGGAAGTGGCCGCCGCGGCCGTTCGACGACGGAGGCTCGGTCGCCGCGGATCCGTTGGCGCAGACGCACGCGCGCACCCTCGAGGCGACGGGGCGCGCGCTGCTCGTCGTCACCATCGACGCCCTGCGGGCCGACCACGTCGGAGCCTACGGCTACGGCCGCGCCACGACCCCGAACCTCGACGCGCTCGCCCGCGAGGGAGTGCGCTTCGAGCGCGCGTACACGCCGACGCCCCACACCTCGTACGCGGTCACGTCGCTCATGACCGGGAAGTACATGCGCCCGGTGCTCGCGCTCGAGGCTGCGGCGGGCGTGCCGCGACGCGACGACGAGACGTGGGCTGGCCTCTTCCGCACCTACGGGTTCCGCACGGCAGCGTTCTTCCCCGAGGCGGTGTGGACCGTCGACGCCGAGCGGTTCGCGAAGCTCCGCGAGCGGAAGCTCGATTTCGAGTACACGTGGATCGAGTTCGCGGCGCCGGATCTCCGCGCGAAGCAGCTCGCGGACTGGCTCGCGGCCGCGCCGAAGGAGAAGCCACTCTTCGCGTGGGTGCACCTCTTCGAGCCGCACGAGCCGTACGTCGCGCACGCGAAGCACCCGTTCGGGAGCACGGAGCTCGACGCCTACGACTCGGAGATCGCCGCGGCCGACGACGGTCTCGGGCGGATGGTGAGGGCGTTCCGCGCCGCGCGTCCCGGGGCGATCGTGGTGGTGTCCGCGGATCACGGCGAGGCGTTCGGCGAGCACCGCGCGCGCTATCACGGCACGACGGTCTACGAAGAGCAAATCCGCGTCCCGCTCGTCGTCTCGGCGCCCGGGCTCGTCGCCGAGGGGCGTGTGGTGTCGCGTCCGGTGCAGCTCGTCGATCTGTTCCCGACGATGCTCTCGGCGTACGGGATCCCGCGGCCGCCACGCGTGCGTGGGGTCGATCTCGGCGAGCTCCTCGCGCGCGCGGAGCCGAGGGCGGGGGCGGGCGTCGCGTTCTCCGAGGTCGAGGATCAGGCGATGTTCGCGCGCGACGACGTGCGGCTCGTGTGCAACCGGAAGATCGTGACCTGCGCGTTGTATGACTTGAAGAGCGATCCGGGACAGCTCGCGCCGCTCGGGAACGATCCGCGCATCGCCGTGCTGCGCAAGGAGATGGGCGCGCTCCTCGGCGCCTCGGCGCGGCTCGAAGGGTTCGCAGCGGGCGATGCGCAGCACTGGCCGGAGGCGCTCCGTCGCGGCTTCACCGGGGACGTCGACGCCGCACCGGAGGTCGCGTTCCTGCTCGACGACGTCGACGTCGCGTTCCGCCGTCGGGCGGCCGAGGTGCTGACGCGCCTCGCGAGCCCGGTCGTGGAGGAGCAGGTGAAGCGCGCGCTCGGGACGGAGAAGGACGCCGTCGCGCGGAAGTGGCTCGCGGCAGCGCGTCTTCGCACTGCGCGGGAAAAGCCGCCGACGCACCTCGAGATCGAGCTCGCGTCACGATCGCTCGACGATCGCTCCTCGCTGGCTCGCTTCTCCGCGCTCGGGATCGGCGAGGCGATGTCCCGGAGCGCACCGTCACCCGGGCCCGCGGCGCAGGCGCGCGCCTACGACGTGCTCGTCGACGCGCTCGCCGCGAACCCCGAGATGGAGCTCCGGAGCGACGGCGAGCTCGCGCGCTCCGCGCTGCGTGTCCTGCCGGTGCTGCTGAAAGGGAGCACCGGCACGCTCGCGAAGCGCGCGACCGTCATGTTGATCGACGCGCTCTCCGACGTGCGTCTGCGTCGCGAAGCGGCCGCCGCGCTCGGAGCCCTCGGCGATCCGACGGCCGCGCTCGAGCTCGAGAAGAAGCTCGCGGTCGAGCGGCACGCCGACGCGCGCATCCCGGAGGTGCTCGCCCTCGCGGAGCTCGCGCCGCCGACCCGCGCGCTCTCGCACCTCGTGCGTTTCCTGGGCGTGCCCGAGCCCCCACCGGGCGCCGCCGACGCGCTGTTGGTCCTGCAGAAGAAGCTTGTCTCCGCGCCGTTCTTCACGGCGGTGAAGACGCCGCAGGGGATCGTGCAGGGCTCGATGACCGCGCCGCCGGGAGCGACGCATCGGCTCGTGGTCGTCGGTCCGAAGACGGGCATGCTCACCGCGACGATCGGCGGCGTGACCTACAGCGGGCGCGCGACGGACGCCGGCGGGTTCGTCGAGCTCGGCGACGCGGTGTCCAAGGGGGGGCTCGTCGCGGTGGAGGTCTCTACCACGCAGGGCGCGATCACCGCGCTCGCGCTCGTCGCGCGCGTCGACGATCTGCCGCCCCCCAAAGCGGCGCACAGCCTCTCGGATCCTTCGGAGCCTTCGAAGAAGGACGGCGATGGCCAAGAGTGAGCGCGCGCTCCGCGTGCTGCACGCGGAGATCGTCGAGTGCCGCGCGTGCCCGCGTCTCGTGCGCTGGCGCGAGGAGGTCGCGCGCGAGAAGCGGCGCATGTATCGCGATCAGGACTACTGGGGGCGGCCGATCACCGGCTTCGGCGATCCGAGCGCGTCGCTCGTCGTGTTGGGGCTCGCGCCCGCCGCGCACGGCGGCAACCGCACCGGCCGGATCTTCACCGGCGATCGCTCGGGCGACTTCCTCTTCGCCGGCCTCCACCGCGCCGGCCTCGCGAACCAAGCGCTGAGCGCTTCGCGCGACGACGGTCTGGCCTTGTCGGGCGCATACATCGTCGCGCCCGTGCGCTGCGCGCCCCCGGAGAACCTCCCGACCCCGCAGGAGTTCGCGCGCTGCTCGAAGTGGCTCGACGCGGAGCTCGCGCTCATCCCGAACGCGTACGTGTACCTCTGCCTCGGCGCGCACGCGTGGAAGGCGACGGTGGAGCACCTCGAACGCAAAGGCTTCACGGTTCCGCGGCCGCGTCCGGTCTTCGGCCACGGCGCAGTCGCACGCATCACCAACATGCGTGTCGGCGAGGAGGGCGACGCGTTTCTCGTCGGCAGCTACCACGTGAGCCAACAGAACACGCAGACCGGACGTCTCACGCCCGCGATGTTCGATCAGGTCGTCACGGTGGCGCGCACGCTCGCGTCCGAGCGGGTTTCTGCGGCGAGAGCCTCGACAAAACGAGGATCGCGCGGTATCTGAGCGACGTCGGGCCTATAGCTCAGTCGGTAGAGCAGTGGACTTTTAATCCATTGGTCGCGGGTTCGAGCCCCGCTGGGCCTACTACTTTCCCCGAGAATGCAGCGTTTTCGCGATGTCGTGACCGGACCGCGAGGCGCTGCGGGAGTGCACTGAGTGCCTCCGAGTCCCCCCGAATTCCGGCAGAATTCCGGCAGTCGTTAGCCGGGTTTTCCCGGTGAATCTGCCGGGGAGTTCCGGCAGTGCCGGAGCAACGGGAGCAGGGCGCGCACGACCGCTCTGACCGCCGCGACCGAGCTTGATCGCCTCTGCCATCGTCATCCGCTGCAAGCGTGACCAGAGGGTCGTCTTGCTGATGCCGCTGACCTGCGCCCACTCGGTGAGGGTGAGCGACTTGCCGCTGACGGTGTGGAGCGCGTCGGCGCGTCGAGGCTCGGGGCGGGTGGCCTTCGTGAGCGGGATGATCTTGGGCTTCCCGGCCTTGCGAGCCTTGGTCGCGCCCTTCGCCCTTCGCGTACCTGGGGTCCGCCCCCGGCGCCGAACGAGCAGCATCGGATCGTGTGCGCCGTGACCGATGGTGTCGAGGATGCGGTCGGGGAGGTTCTCGCGCTTGAGGTGCGCGTAGACCTTCTCCGTGATTGTTAACGCTCGCTCTCGCCAGTCCTGATCCCGTCGATCTCGCGTCGGCTGCGTGATGGCCCGCTCCGGGTCGCCG
>JBKJQC010001172.1:0-6050 GCA_046593995.1 Polyangiales bacterium | reverse complement strand
GGCTACGGCCCGCCTCCCGGCGGCGGCTACGGGGGCCCTCCTCCCGGCGGATACGGTCCTCCGCGCTGACGGCTCACGGTCTTCGGCTCACGGTCTTCGGTCGGAGCACCGTCGTCGCTGCAAAGTCGTCAGTTGTCGGTCGTCAGAGCGCGTGAACTTTTCGCTCTCGATCGAACCGCCGGTCAACAGGGAGGCGGGGAGGCGGGGAGGCGAGAGAGAGACCCAGAAGGTCTGCCGGGCGCTGCGACGACGTCAATGTCAGCCATCGCGGCCACCACCTAGATGCTGGCGCGCGGCAGCACATGCTCGAGCTCCCTCTGACCTCCTCGCCTCCCCGCCTCCCTGTTGGTCATCGGTCGAAGCGAACGAAAGTCTCACGACCTCTCAGTCGTCACGACTGGCGGCCGACGGCTGAAGACCGCGCTCGCGCGAGCTGTCAGTTGCAGGCGGGCATGTCGTCGTCGCACGTCGGGGGCGTGCGGCCGGCGATCACGGCCTCGACCCATTCGATCCCGAACGCGACGTTCTGGTGGACGACGTTCGAGTGCGTCGAGCCGTTCGTGCAGACCTGCAGCTTCGCGCCTTCCTTGCGGAGCTTCGCGACGTTGCAGGCGCCCTCCTTCGCGATGGGCATCACGGTGTCGAGCTTGCCCTGGACGTAGAGGATCGGCGCTCCGGAGGGATCGGCGGCGAGGTGATTCTGGAGGAGGAACGCGTGGTAGTCGCGCGCGCTCCCGGTGCAGTTCGGATCGCTCGTCCCCGTCGTGGCGGAGGCGATGCACGCGAGGAGGCCGGTGCGCAGCGACTCGTCGAAGTAGTCGTGCACGCGGAGCGCCTTTGCCTGCAGCGCGCCGCCGAACTGGATCAGGCAGAGCGACTCGATCGATGACGTCAGCGACGCCCGTGTGGTCGTCGGGATCCCACTCGCCGCGTCCATCCCGTGATTGCCGAAGTAGCCGTACGTGCGAAGGACCGCGACGACCGGGTTCGTGTAGCCGTGCGAGATGGTCAGAGCGTCGGGGCTCTTCAGGATGTCGAGGAAGCCGAACGACTCGATGCGCGTCGGGTACTGCGCCGCGAACGACGCCACCGCCACCAGGTCGCCGTCTGCGCCGTAGCTGTTGGCGAGCGACTGCGCAGCGAGCACCGCGCCGCCGCCCTGCGAGTAGCCGGTGAGCACGACCTTGGACGAGAACGCGCCCGGCTTCAGCAGCTTCCGCAGGGCGCGCGCGCCGTCGAGGATCGCCTGCCCGGTCTCGCGGTTGTCGAGGTACGCGTGGACGCCCTCGTTGCCGAGGCCGGGGAGATCCGGCGCGATCAGCGCGTAGCCTTGGGCCGCCCACGGCAACGCGATCTCCTTCAGCGTGTCGTCGCGCTTCGAAGGTGCGCACGAATCCGCGAGACCCTCGGAGGGGTGACCGGCGACGAACACGGGCTGGGCGCCGCTCTTGGGGACGAGCGGCAGGTAGACGCGGGCGGTGCTGATCGTCTCCGCGCCATCGCTCTTCTTGGTGCGGTAGGCGATCCGCACCTGGCGCACGCCGGTCTTCGCGGTGACGTCGTCGACACCACCGAGGCGGCTCTTCACGGCGTCGAGGTCGAGCACGACGTCGTCGCTGCAGCGGACCACGTCGCCGCGCGAACTGTCGCCCATCGGGGGCATCGAGCTCGGCGCGCGATACACGTCGTCCTTCGTGTCGGCGCAGGCTGCCCGTAGCGCGACGAGATCCGCAGACCACGTCGGCGTCGGCCCCTCCGTCTCGGGCGCGGTCCCGGTGTCGACCGCGCCGACGTCTTGCCCAGGGTTTGGGGGAAGCGGCGCCGCGTCGTCGGTCGGTGCAGCATCGTCCGTGACCGCGGGCGTCGACGGCTTTCCGCCGACGACCACGCCGTCGTCGGTCGGGACGTTCCCGCCGCAGCCGACGAGCCCACCCGAGAAGCCACCCGCGTAGAGCGACAGCAAGACCGCAGTGACACCGATGCGGGAACCACTCATGTACTGCATCGCCTACCTCCGCGCCGAACGCCGCATAACGGTGAACTATTTGCCGGGCGGCGGCAAATGGAATTATGCCGCCCGCAGGCAAATACTTTTCGGAGCGTCAGGACGCGAGCGCGGAGAGCGTCGCGCGCACGTGATTTCGAGCGTCGTCGAGCGAGAGGGAGAGATCGCGACGCAGCGCGTCCCAGACCGCACCGCTCGCGGCCACGTGCAGGTGCTCGAGGAGCTCTTCGCGCCCGGCGCCGCGGCGCTTCTTCAGCTCGGGACCGAAGGCGACCTCGATCTCCTTCTTCCGCTCCGCGCTCAGCACCTTGATGGCGCTGCGCAGCACGGGCCACGAGGCCGCGCGTCGCATCGCTGCGCGGCGCACGCCGGTCGTCGCCTCGAGGTAGGCCACGCGCGCTTCGACGAAGGAGTCGAGACGAGCGTCGAAGCTGCCGGTCGAGAGGGGCGCCGCGTGCAGGCTCGCCGCGCGCTCGGCGTGCTTGGCTGCGCCCGCGAGGAGCACGGCCTCACGCGAGGCGAAGTGTTGGCGGATGCTCCGCTCCGACACCTTCGCGCGCTCGGCGATCTGCGGGACCGTCGGCTCTCCCTGACCCTCGTCGACGAGCGAGAGCACCGCGTCGATGATCGCTGCGCGCGTGCGTACCGCGCGCAGCCTGCGTCCGTCCGTCTCCATGCGGGCCGGAGCATAGGTCCAATCCGGTCGTTCGCCCGCCGTTCGCCCGTGACCTCACGCCGCTTCGGCAGCGAGCTCCTCCTCGAAGGCCTTCAGGTAGTCGCGGACGAGATGGAAGTCGTCGTGCTGGAGCGGGTGGAAGTCACGCTTCACGTAGGTCGCGATCGCTCGCCCGAAGATCTTCTTGTCGACGACCCGCTCGCGCGCGAGCGACAGGAGGTCGGAGAAGACGCGGCGCAGCGGCAGCCGATCCTGGCGCACGAGCGACGCCGTGCCGACGCCCCACATGAGCATCAGGCCGATGGTCGCAACGGCGAAGCCCGTCATGCGCAGGCGGTAGCTCGGATTGACCCGCTTCAGCACGTCGAACGCGACGGCCTTGTGCTCGATCTCCTCTGCCGCGTGCCACGCGAGCAGGTCGCGCATCTTCGGGTGGATGCGCTGGAAGTACGGATCGACGAACACGAGCTCGCCCATGATCGCCGTGTAGTGCTCGAGCGCCGCGGTGATCGAGAGCCGCATCTCCGGCGAGTCCTGGATCTGCGAGCGCTCGTGGAGCAGGTGCTCGACGAAGTGCAGGATCTTCTCGAAGTCGTATCCCTGCGCGCGCATCTCCTCGAACCAGCGCTCGTGCGCGTTCGCGTGACGCCCCTCCTGCGCGTAGAACGCGCGCACCTGGCGCCGCAGCTCGGGGTCCCCATCGATGCGCTTCTCGAAGTGCCGCACCGCCTTCACGAAGAACATCTCTCCCGTCGGGAAGAAGACGTTGATCGCGTTGACGAGCTGGGTCGAGATCACGTTGTCGGCGAACCAGTGGCGCGACACGCCGTCGAACCCGCGCTTGAACGGCCGTGGATGGAACGTCCGACCGTCGGAGGTGGCCTCGTTCGTCATCCTCAAACCGTTACATCAGACAATGGTACTGTCAAGGATGGCTCGATCGCGACGCGACCGCGATCAACGCGCCGCGCGCTTCTTCTTGGTCCGTTCGAGCAGGCGGCCGAGCCGCTCGCCGAGACCGGCGCGGATGTGTCGCTCGAGCGCGTGGGCGAGCTCGGTGTCGACCACCAGCTCCGCGAGCGGGCGCATCCTGCGGATCATGTCCGCGAGCTTCGTCGCCTCGCCCGGCGGTGGGAATGCGTCGCCGTACTTGTCGAAGACGTTCCGCTGCACGAGCGCCACGAACCGCTCGGCCACGCGATCGACGTCCTTACGCAGCCTGGCCATCTCGTCGATCAACGCCGTGAGCGGGATGCCCATGCGGTTCAGCTCCGCGCCCGCCTTGAGCAGTCGCATGCTCGGTACGCGGAACGAATTCTCACCCGGGACGAGGAGCCCGAGTCGCACGGCCTTCGCGATCGCCATCGGATCGGCGTCGCCGAAGAGGTGCGCGAGCTCGGCGAGGTCGATCGTGGTCTCGACTTCGTCTGTGAAGGGCGACGTCACCGCCTCCTCGAAGCCGAGGAGCTCGCGCAGATCGCCTCCGGCCTCCCACGTGCCGAGGAGCTCCTCGATGTTCGCGAGGGAGTACCCGCGCTCGAGGAGCGCCGCGATGACGCGCAGGCGCGCGAGGTGCGCGTCCGAGTAGAACCCGACCCGTCCCTCCCGACGTGGCGGCGGGAGCAGGCCGCGATCCTGGTACGCGCGGACGTTGCGCACCGTCGTGCCCGCGACCCGGGCCAGCTCGTCGATGCGGTAGTCCACTCGTCGTCAGTATGTCAGAGACCGCGCGATCGTCGCGAGAACAGCGCGAGCGCGGCCCACGACAGCGCGGCCCACGACAGCGCGGAATCGGCGCCGCCATGCATCGCGCACCCTCCGGACTTCACGCCCGGCGCGGCGGGAGGCGCGCCGGAGTCGACCGCCGGCGTCGTGCTGCCATCGGTCGACACGCCGGCGTCCATCGCGGAGGCGTCGGGCACGGCCTTGGTGCGCGCGCACGCGCCGCCGTGCCACTCGGACATCAGCACGCCGAGTCCGAGCGCGTAGACATCGGGGCTCGCGAGCGGCGCTCCGTCCTTGCGAACCGTGGGGAGCGTCTCACCCGCCTGACCGACGCCCGCGCACTGCGTGCTGCCGACGGCCGCCTTCAGCTCCGTCCAATGCATCCGGCAGCTCGTTTCCTGACCGGCCGCACAGCGAAAATACAAGTATCCGCGCTCGGTCGGTCCATATCCGGCGGTCGGACCGCCGACCGCGGAGGAGAAGACGCCATGCACGACGACGTGCGTGGGCGCGGTGTCGTCGGGGATCAGCTGCACCCTCTCGACGTCGCAGACGACGTTGGCGATGGTCGTCGCGTGGGCGTTGCTCGTGAAGAGGACCGCAACGAGAGCGAGGGCGGCGGACACGCAGACCGGATGGCGCATGCCCGATACATGCGCGGACGGACGCCGGCCCTTCAAGTTTCTAAATGACCGAGGTTGATTCTCGATTGCCCGCCGCAGATCGGATTGAACACGGAGGCACGGAGGTACGGGGGTTCGAGAGTCTGCCGATCGTCTCCGACACGTCGTCGTCGCGCGTCGCTGCCTGCGCGTCGCCGCTCCCCGAGAACAAACAGGGAGACGGGGAGACGGGGAGGCTTTTTGGTGGAAGTCGAGATCGGCAGACTCTGAAACTCCTTCTCGTCTCCCCGACTCACCGGCTCCCTGTTTTCTCGGATCTCCGTGCCTCCGTGCCTCCGTGTTCAATCGATCGATACGCTTTCGAGAAGTGCGACCGGTGATTTAGAGAAGCCTGCGTGCCTTGATCTCGAGGTAGCTCTTCACGAGCTCCGGCGTCACGTCGCCCGGCTTCGCGTCGAGCACCATCACACCCGCCGCGCGCAGCTGCCGGATCAGACCATCACGATGCGTCAGCGTCTCCGCCGCGGCCGCGCGGACGTAGACGTCGTCCTCGCGCTTCACCGGTGCGACGGCCAGCGCTTCGACGTCGAGATCCTTCATCAACACGCAGAGCGGCAGGTGGCGGGGGAGCAGGCTCTTCACGGCGCTCGCGAGATCCCTCGCGGAGCGTGGCTCGAGGACGTTCGTGAAGAGGATGACGAGGCTGCGCGACTTCACTTGCGTGCGGAGGAACGCGACGGCTGCGCGGTAATCCGTCGCCTCCAGACCCGCGTCGAGGGCGTAGATCGCCCGCGTGAGCTTGCTCGCACCGGAGCGGCCACCCGTCGGCGGGAGGAAGGTGCGCGGCGTGTCGGCGAACACGAGCAGGCCTGCCTTGTCGCCGCCGCGCAGCGCGACGTCGGCGGCGAGGAGCGCCGCGTTCAAGGCGTGATCGATGCTCGTCAGCCCGTCCGTGTCCTGACCGTGATCCTGCCCGCGCATGGAGCGCCCGACGTCGAGGAGGAAGACGACGTTCTGATCG
>JBKJQC010001084.1:0-3368 GCA_046593995.1 Polyangiales bacterium | reverse complement strand
CCCGCTTCGTTCACGTCGGCGCAGAGGACGCGAGCACCTTCGGCAGCGAGTCGCACCGCCGTCGCTCGACCGATCCCCGATGCGGCGCCCGTGACGAGGGCGGCGCGACCTTCGAATCGCTTCATGACGATCTCCTTGTGAAAGCGAGTAGAACATGTTTCACTTTCGTGAGCAACGAGATCCTCCATGGAGCAGATCCGGTCCCCCTTGGAACGAGACGAAGGTCGTCGCGGCGATCTCGAGCTCGGCTCGACGCCGCGCATGCTGCGGCTCGTCGCCGCGCGGCAGGGGGAGCGTCTGGCGGTACGCGACGGCGACGTCACGCTGACCTACGCGGCGCTCGCGGAAGAGGTCCGTTGCGTCGCCGCCGCGATGCTCGCGCGCGGCATCGCCCACGGCGATCGAGTGGGAATCTGGGCGCCGAACGTGCACGAGTGGATCGTAGCGATGCTCGCCACGCACTCGGTCGGCGGCGTGCTCGTTCCCATCAACACCCGTTTCAGGGGAGAGGAGGCCGCCTACGTGCTCGAGAAGAGCGGCGCGCGTCTCCTCTTCACCATCGGCAGCTTCCTCGGCACGGACTACCTCGGGATGCTGCGCGGGTGTGGCAAGCCGCTGCCTGCGCTCGACACCATCGTGGTGCTCCGCGGCGAGGGCTCCGGGGCGGTCGGGTGGAACGTGTTTCGCGAGGTGTCCGAGCTGCGCGCGGCTGACGCGCGCGCCGAACGCGTGGGCCCCGATGACCTCTCCGACCTGATCTTCACCTCGGGGACCACGGGTCACCCGAAGGGCGTGCTCTGCACCCACGGGCAATCGCTGCGCGCGTTCCGCGACTGGGCAGACATCGTCGGGCTGCGCGAGGACGATCGCTACCTGGTCGTCGCGCCGTTCTTCCACACCTTCGGGTACAAGGCGGGGATCCTCGCCGCGCTGATGACCGGCGCTTCGATCCACCCGCAGCCGACCTTCGACGCCGACTCGGTGCTCGCGCGGATCGCGGCGGAGAAGATCACGGTCATCCCTGGTCCGCCGACGCTCTACCAGTCGCTGCTCGCGCGCGATCGTTCGGGCTTCGATCTCTCGTCGCTGCGCCTCGCGGTGACCGGGGCCGCGGTGATCCCGGTCGACCTCGTCCACCGCATGCGCGACGAGCTCGGGTTCCGCACCGTGCTCACCGGCTACGGGCTCACCGAGGCGACCGGCGTGTCCACGCTCTGTCGCGACGGCGACGAGCCCGAGACGATCGCGTTCACCTCCGGACGCGCGGTGCCCGGCGTCGAGGTCCGCGTCGTCGACGAGCAGGGGAAGGAAGTGCCGCGTGGCGAGCCGGGGGAGGTCGTCGTCCGCGGCTACACGGTGATGCGCGGCTACGACGGCGACCCAGAAGCCACGGCTGCCACCATCGATGCCGACGGCTTCCTCCACACCGGTGACGTCGGCGTGATGGACGGGCAGGGGAATCTCCGCATCACCGATCGCATCAAGGACATGTTCATCGTCGGCGGGTTCAACGTGTACCCGGCCGAGATCGAGCAAGCGCTCGCGAGGCATCCGGCGGTCGCGCAGGTCTCGGTCGTCGGTGTCCCCGAGGAGCGGCTGGGCGAGGTGGGGAAGGCCTTCGTCGTGTTGAAGAGCGGCGCTTCGCTCACGCTCGACGAGCTGACCGCGTGGGCCCGCGAGAAGATGGCGAACTACAAGGTCCCGCGTCAACTCGCGGTCGTCGATGCGCTGCCGATGAACGCGTCGGGCAAGGTGCTCAAGTACCGCCTTCGCGGGGGTGGCTGATGGATCTGCGCTTCTCCAAGGAAGAGGAAGCCTTTCGCGCCGAGGTGCGTGCGTGGCTCGAGGAGCAGCTCGCGGGCGAGTTCCGCGAGCTCCGCGGCCGCGGAGGTCCCGGCGACGAGGACGTGTCGCTGGAGGCGCGCCGTGCGTGGGAGAAGACGGTCGCGCGCGCCGGGTACGCGTGTCTCGGCTGGCCAAAAGAGTATCGTCTGAACGCGGACGGCTGCGCCGCCGCTGGGGGCCGAAACGCGACGCTCACCGAGCAGGTCATCTTCCACGAGGAGTGTGCCCGCGCGCGCGCACCCGGTCGGCTCGGTCACATCGGCGAGGAGCTCCTCGGACCGACGCTGATCCACCTGGGCACCGAGGCGCAGAAGAAGCGCTTCCTCCCGCCGATCGCCGCGTGCGACGAGCTGTGGTGTCAGGGGTACTCCGAGCCCAACGCGGGAAGCGATCTCGCGAACGTGCAGACCCGCGCGGTGCGTGTCTCGGGTGAGCGCGGCGACGAGTGGGTGATCACCGGTCAGAAGATCTGGACCTCGCACGCGCAGATCTCCGACTGGTGCTTCGTCCTCTGTCGCACGGACGCCGACGCCCCGAAGCACCGCGGCATCAGCTACCTGCTCGTGCCGATGCGCCAGCCGGGCGTGGAGATCCGCCCCATCGTGCAGATCACCCGCGGCACCGAGTTCTGCGAGGTGTTCTTCGACGGCGCGCGCACCGCCGCGGAGAACGTCGTCGGAGAGGTGAACGGCGGGTGGAAGGTCGCGATGGCGACGCTCGCCTACGAGCGCGGCGCGTCGACGCTCGCGCAGCAGCTCGGGTTCGAGAACGAGCTGAACGCCGTGATCGCGCTCGCGAAGGAGAACGGCGCCGCGAAGGATCCGCTGATCCGCGACCGCATCGCGCGCGCGTGGATGGGTCTGAAGGTGATGCGACTGCACGCACTGCGGACGTTGTCCGCGATGCAGGGCGGCCATCTCGGACCTGGAGGCGGGCGCGAGGCGTCGATCAGCAAGCTGTACTGGGCGTCGTGGCACCGGGCGCTCGGCGAGCTCGCGATGGACGTCGTCGGTGCGGACGCGGAGCTCCTCGAGGGCGCGCCCTACGAGCTGAGCGTGCTCCAGCGGCTGTTCCTCTTCTCGCGCGCCGACACCATCTACGCCGGCACGAACGAGATCCAGCGAAACCTCATCGCCGAGCGCGCGCTCGGGCTGCCGGCCGAACCCAAAGTCTCACTCACGAAGAAGGTCTGATGATGGTGCCGTCGTATCCGCCCGGGCGCGATCTGTTGAAGGGAAAGTCCGTGTTGGTGACGGCGGCTGCCGGCACCGGTATCGGGTTCGCCACCGCGAAGCGCTGCGCCGAGGAGGGCGCGCGCTTGTTCCTCAGTGACGTGCACGAGCGCCGCCTGAACGAGGCCGTGGAGAAGCTCGCCCCGCTCTGCAGCGAGAAGCCGCGCGCGGTGCTCTGCGACGTGACCCGCGAAGAGGACGTCGCGCGCATGTTCTCGCAGGCTACGGAGGCGTTCGGCGCGCTCGACGTGCTCGTGAACAACGCCGGCCTCGGCGGCCTCGCGCCGATCG
>JBKJQC010001148.1:0-2894 GCA_046593995.1 Polyangiales bacterium | reverse complement strand
CGCAGCCGCGATGCCGGTGTTCACCGGCACGTTCATGTCGCCGATGGTGTTGATCGTGTAGATCCCGGCCGGCGGTACGAGCTTGCCGTCGGGATCGCGGCGCTCCTTCACGTAATAGTAGGGCGCGAACGACACCGGATCGGCGGGGTCGAGCGCCGTCTGCGCGAGCATCATCAGCCGACGGAAGTCGGGCGTCTGACGCTTGAGGCCGAAGCCTTCGCTCAGGGCGGTGAGGCGCGCGCCCTTCTTGATCTCGCGGTTCTGGTACTTCACGCAGTCTTCGCTGCCGTCGTTGCAGAACGTGGTGACGCCGGTCCACTTGTCGAGGTGCGCGGTCATCTCGGCGCCCGCGCGCAGGTTGCACTGCTTGCCGTACCGCTGCACCGCCTGCTTCAGGCCGGCGGGCGGCTTCCACGCCCAGATGTCGATCGCGTCACCGATGCTGGCCGGCATCGCGATGCGGAAGTCCGCGTCGCCGTGGTCGGCCTGGTTCTTCGTGACCTTCGCGCAGCGGGTCTCGCCGTTGGCGGCGTTGCCGACGATGACGTCGTACCCCTCGGCGAACTGTTCCTTCGTGGCGCAGCCGATCTCGTACTCCTTGTCGTCGTTGAGATCGACGATCACCCAGCGGATGCTCTTCTCGCCCACGGCGCAGGCCGTCCGCGTCTGCTTCTCGGCGACGACCGGCTTGCCGTCGGCGTCGACGACCGTCTTGCCGTCGACGTCCTTCTTGAAGTCGAAGCGGCTCTCGGCGGGCACGCTGACGATGAGCGGACCCATGATGCGGAGGTCGATCGCCTCGACGACGCCGCCCTGGAACGAGCGGACGCCGACGTCGGTCAGCGCGCCGCCGCCGGCCATGGGCGCGGTCGCCGTGATGTACGGATCGACGGCCGCCGCGAGCGACGAGAGGATGCCGCCGAGGGACGCGCCCCAGGCGTAGTACTTCACGTTCGGGCCGCCGATGTCCGGCTTGCCGTCGCCGTCGAAGTCCCCCGCGAGATCGGCGACGCCGTCGCCGTTCCAGTCGTACTTGGTGGTTCCGTCGAACATGCGGAGCGCGCGCGTGACCATCACCTCTTCGAGCGCTGCCTGACGGACCACGTCGCGCGTGTGGAAGAGGTACGCCGTCCAGTAGTCGGCGCCCGACTCGTCCTTCAGCTCTCCGTCCCCGTTGAGGTCCCGGACGCGCGAGAGGGTGAACGCCTTCGTGAAGGGCTGGAGGCACGCGCCGCCGAAGAGCGCGCCGGCGAGCGTCTTGTCACCCTGGCTCAGCTCGAGGCCGTGCCCCGGGGCGTTGAGCGCGATGGTCGCGACGCCGTGACGCGCGAGCTCCGACGCGAAGCCGAGCCCCTCGGTCATGCTGCTCTGGTAGCCGTGCCCGTAGTAGGTCACCGGGAACGGCGCCTTGTGCTGCGCCGTCTCCTTCGGGACGACCACGATGAACTGCACCGTGGTGGTGGTGTGCGGGATCTTCCCCGTCGCGTGATCGATGTTGATCGTCGCGTCGGGTGCGACGTCGTTGATGTCGCCGAGGAGCCATGGCACCTCGATGGTCCCTACCGCGATGTACGCGACGCTCTCGTACCCGGCGACGAGGCGCGCGCCGGACGGCCCGTCGAGCCCGAAGACGTTGGTCGCGAGATCCTTGAACGTCTCGGTCAGCGACGGGGTGAACTTCGCGACGAAGCGGGACTTGTCCCCCTGCTCTTTGCACGCCGTCGTCGAGGTCTGCCAATTGGGCTGATCGTCGTCTTCCGGATCCGAGCGGCCGACGGCCTTGACCAGCTTGATCTGCGGCTTGTACTCGTCGCCGATCCAGCCGAACTTCCCCTTCCCGTAGACGCCGTCGCGGAGCGCGAAGAGGTCGCTCACCGTCGGTTGGGTCGTGAACGTGAAGACGAACTGCACGTGGTCGAGCGCCGAGCCCGACGTGAACCCGTAGTACTCGGGCTTCGCGGACATCACGTCGGCGAGCCGCTGCGCGGACGCGCGCTGCGCGGGGTGATGGATGTACTCGAACGGCGACTGCACCGGCTTCCCGTCGACGCCCTTGAGTCGATCGGTGACGACGACCGCGTACTCGGTCATCTCGTCGAGCGGGATCATCGGACGCGCGATGAGCGTGTTCGTCTCCGACTCGTAGAACGTGTAGAGCCCGTCGACGCCGTTCGGCGGGCGGATCTTGCCGGGGAAGTTCGGCTTGTCGAGCACGCCGTCGAAGTCGAGGTCCTCGCCGTCGTCGAGGATGCCGTTGCCGTTCTTGTCCTCGTCCACCGTCTCGAAGAGGATGTTCGCCTCCCCCTTGCGCGGATCGTTCGCCCAATAGCGCGAGAGCTCACGCAGCGTCACCGGGAAGTTCCCGCCGCCCATGTCGAGCGGCACCGGGACGCCGGTCTTGAGGTTCACGACGTAGACGACGTCGTCCTCGAACTTGAAGTCGTCGTCGGCGTGGTGCGCCTTGACGTCCTCGGCGTCGAGCGGCTTCGAGAACGGGATCGAGATCCCGGCGAACGTCCCCCACCCCTCGAGCTTCGAGAAGTTCCCCCGCGCGCCGCGCTCGATCTGCGTCGGTGCGACGAGGCTCGCGTTGATGCGTCGGCCCGTGCGGGACGTGGGATCGGGGTAGGTCGCGACGTCGTTCGGCAGCGGGATCTCTGGCAGCGGGCGGTGCGCCATGTCGAAGACGACCGACGGACCACCGGTCTGCGTCGACTTGCGGATGCCTCCCGGCGCCTCGTCCACCGAGCAGCCGAAGACCGACACCACGGTCACGATCGCCGCGCCGAACACTCCGTCGCGCACCCATCGCTGCCAAGCCATCACTGCCTCCAAGAGGTCTAGGGTCTAGGGTCTAGGGTCTAGGGCCCGAGAGGCCTTCGACCCTGCAACGC
>JBKJQC010000889.1:0-4782 GCA_046593995.1 Polyangiales bacterium | reverse complement strand
GGCGACCCCCGACGCGACGTGCCACTTCTGCGCAAAGGCAACGGCGCCGTTGCCGCCGACGAGCAGGAGCGCGCCGACCTTCGCGCACGCGATCCATTGCTCGCGCGTCGGCGCGTTCGCGCCGCGCAGACGGAGGAACGCGTACATCGCCGCGCCAGCGAGGAGGAAGCGCGGGCCGGCCATGAGGAAGGGCGGGAGATCCTCGAGCGCGACGCGCATCGCGAAATACGTCGAGCCCCAGATCACGTAGAGGGCGAACAGCGCTGCGACGACCAGCGCGCGCGACGGGCCGGGCTCACGCGGCACGTCGTCGTCCCGCTCGTCGGCCGAGAGCGCCACCTCCGACGACTCGAGCGCCTCGACGACCAAGCGACCGCTGCCGACCGCGTGGAAGCTCTGCCCCGCTCCGAGGAGCGCGTCCTCGTGGTCGCCCTCGCGGGTGATCCACAGCGAGCCGGACGAGCACGTGACGTCGATGGCGCGGCCACGAAGCGGCGTCGAGAGCGCGAAGCGGGTTACGCAGCGCCTCCGCTCGCAGCCTCTCTGGCTACGTGGTACGCGAAAGGCTTCGTGCGCCGCTCCGAAGGCGGCCCTTTCGACGTTGGATGAGCGTTCTCCCCTTCGAGCAACCGATCGCAGAGCTCACCCAACGCGTGCGTGATCTGCGCGCGCTCGCGCTCGGAGATCCGCGCTACGCCGCCGAGCTCCGCCGCCTCGAAGAGAAGGTGTCGCGCCTCGCGCACGAGCTCTTCCGCGATTTGACGCCGTGGCAGCGGGTCCAGCTCTCGCGCCATCCGCGTCGCCCGTACCTCGCGGACTACCTCGAGCGCATCTGCGATCAGTTCATCGAGCTGCACGGCGATCGCACCTTCGGCGACGACTCGGCGATCATCGGCGGCCTGGCGCGCTACCCGCGTGGGCCGACCGGGCGCACGGTCGTGATCATCGGGCACCAGAAGGGGCGCGGTACGAAGGAGGCAGTGAAGCGCAACTTCGGGATGCCGAACCCCGAGGGGTACCGCAAGGCGCGCCGCTTGATGGAGCTCGCCGATCGCTTCGGTCGGCCGGTGCTCACGTTCATCGACACGCCGGGCGCGTACCCCGGCCTCGGCGCGGAAGAGCGCGGGCAGAGCGAGGCGATCGGCCAGTGCCTCATGACGATGTCGCGGCTGCGCGTGCCGATCGTCGCGTGCGTGGTCGGCGAGGGCGGATCGGGCGGAGCGCTCGCACTCGGCGTCGCGAACCGCGTGCTGGCACTCGAGCACGTCTGGTACAGCGTGATCTCCCCCGAGGCATGCGCATCGATCCTGTGGAAGGACGGTACCCAGGGGGAGAAGGCAGCCTCGATGCTGAAGCCGACGGCGCAGATGGCCCTCGAGCTCGGCGTCATCGATCAGATCGTGGAAGAGCCTCCGGGCGGCGCGCACCAGGACTGGGACGGGGCCGCGCGACGGCTCGACTCCGCGCTCCGCGAAGCGCTCGCCTCGCTCGACGGGCTCGACGAGGATCAGATCGTCGAGGACCGCTATCGCCGGTTCCGCTCCCTCGGTGCGATTCGGGCCTAGCCCCTTTCTGCGCTTGGTCGACGGCGCTACTGCTCTCCCATGGCGGACGCCGGCAAGGACGCGGGAGCACCGCTCGCCAAGGAACCGGCTTCCTTCGTGATGCCGGTGTCGTCGACCATGAAGGCGCAGGTCGCGGCCGCATCGGTCCCGCCACCCGACAGCTCCTCTCCCGCGCCGAGGGAGTACGTGATCGCTCCGCCCCGCGGCACCCTCGCCGCGGGTCGCTGGGAAGCGCAGCCGACGACAATCTGGGTGCTCGTCGCGGCCGGGACGCTGCTCCTCCTCTTCTGGGCGCTGATGCGCGCGAGACGCACGCAGGCCGAGCAGCGACGAAAGCTCGAGTCGATCTCGACGTTGAAGCCGCGTCCCTGACCCGCACCGCACTTCTCTCTTTGCGCGGAACAGGCTAGGTCCGCGCTCGTGAGCGAACCCGACGACGCCGCGCCGCCCCCGCCCGTCGGCGTGGAAGAACCCGCTGCCACACCGCTGCACCAGGAATCGCTGCCTGGCCACGTGAAGAGCGCGGCGAGCTTGCAGAAGTCCACGCGGCGGGTCGTGTTCGTGATGCTGCTCGCGGTGCTGGTGTACTTCGGGTTCGCGGTCTTCTCGGGCATCCGCGCGCTCGGCGAGCGGCTCGCAGGCTTCGCGTGGTGGACGTTCGGTCTCGCGCTCGTCCTCGCGTTCGGCAACTACGTCCTGCGGTTCATCAAGTGGGAGTACTACCTCGCGATCCTCGAGATCCGCGGCGTGAAGAAGGGCGACTCCTTCCTCACGTTCCTCTCGGGATTCGTCCTCTCGATCACGCCGGGTAAGGTCGGCGAGGTGTTCAAGTCGCTCGTCCTCTACCAGACGTACGGCGTGCCGGTCGCCCGCACCGCGCCGATCGTCGTAGCCGAGCGCCTCACCGATCTCATCGGCGTGATCGTGCTCATCGCGGCGGGCAGCACGAAGTTCGGCGGTGGTGCGCTGTGGGCCGCCGCGGGAACGGCGGTCGTCTCTTCCATCCTCGTGATCATCGCGTCGCGCACGCTCTCGATGCGCATGATCGCCCTCGTCGAGTGGCTCCCCGGCCCCGGGAAGCGGATGGGACCCAAGCTGCGCGAGGCCTATCAGAGCCTCTACGTGCTCACGCGCCCGACCCGCCTCATCCTCCCGACGTTCCTCTCGATCGCCGCGTGGTTCCTCGAGTGCATGGCGCTGTGGATCATCCTCTACGGCTTCGGCCAAGCCACAACGGTGCTCGGCGCGTCGTTCTTCTACGCGACGTCGACGCTCGCCGGCGCCCTCATCCCGGTCCCCGGCGGCCTCGGCGTCACCGAGACCGTGATGCGCACCCTGATGCGTGAGCTCGGAGACGTCGACAAGCAGGCGGCGACCGGAGCGATGCTCCTCGTGCGCTTCGCGACACTCTGGTACGCGGTCATCGTCGGCTTCGTCGCGCTCACGCTCCTGAAGCGTCGCCACCCGAAGCTCCTCCGCGACTGAGAACAAAACGAGAGAAGCCCACGTGCGGAGACCGCGCGTGGGCTTCGTCGCGAACGCTCGTCAGCGGCAGCAGTCGGGATTGCCGCAGAAGCCACCACAGAACTTGCACTGGGTCGAACGGATGATGATGCGGAACTTCATGGAGGGACTCCTCGTAGGGGTTGCGCGCTCAGCGTAAGGCACACCGAAGTCCCGCGCCATACGCCGCCTCGTCGCTTGCGTGCGCGCAACCCTGAGAGGGGCACGGGCCACGGCCACGGCAACGGCCACGGCCAGAGGAGACGAGACGAGAGGAGAGGAGAGTGTCGTGGCCGCTCTGGCGCGAGGCGTTCATCGGCGCGCGGGCGGTGATGCGCCGGCGAGACCCCCGTGGCCGTGGCCGTGGCCGTGGCCGGTGCCCGTGCCCCGACGTGCGCAACTCCGCACCCCATGGGTCAGCCGAGTCTCACTCCTTGCTGATCATGTCGCGAAGCTGGAGCACTGTCCTCCAATTGCGCGCCGTCGCTTTGGCCAGCGCCTTCACCTTCGCCAGCGCCCCGGCGAGCTTCGACCGTCCCATCCCGTTCGGCAGGTAGACGTAGAGATCGCGCGCGACGAGCTCGCAGCGTTCGGGCTCGAGCTTCGCGAGGTCGACCGTCGCGAGCGCGTCCGCCGGTGGTGCCTTCGCGAGGAAGAGGGCGTGCACGTGGGCGTCGTCGGCGAACGGGTTCTTCGCAATCATGCGGGACCACTCGGCGCCGCTGCGCAGGACGACGTCGACGTCGAAGCTACTCTGCTTCGCGATCTGCTTCTCGAACTTCGTGGCGAGCTTCTCCTCCGACGTCTCGCGGTGCGTGAACACCACGTTGCCACTCTGGATGTACGTCGCGACGTCCTCGGCGCCGGCCGCCTCGAACATCCCGCGCAGATCCGCCATCTTGATGATGCGGTTCCCGCCGACGTTGATCCCCCTGAGCAAGGCTATGTAGCGCGCCACGTAAGGGAGCTTACCAAGGTTCGTCACAGCTCTCGCTCCCGCTCTCGCTCTCGCTCTCGCTCTCGGGCGAGAGGTGAGGGGAGGGGGCTCGCCTCCCTTTCGGGGTCCGGCTAGGAGGCTTGGAATGAAGCTCGAAGATCTCAAGATCATCGTCACCGGTGGCGGTAGCGGAATGGGCGCTCACTTCGCGACGCGCCTCGCCGGGGCCGGCGCCAAGGTCGCCGTCGGCGACGTCAACGAAGCGGGACTCGAGACGCTGCCCGCCGGCATCTTCAAGCGCCGCCTCGACGTGTCCAAAGAGGAGGACTGCGTCTCGTTCGTCCAGTGGGCGAACGAGCAGATGGGCGGCCTCAACGGGCTCGTCAACAACGCGGGGATCCTGCGCGACGGTCTCCTCGTGAAGAAGGATCGCACGACCGGAGAAGTGAAGAAGCTCTCGCTCGCCGACTGGAACGCGGTCATCGGCGTGAACCTCACCGGCGCGACGATGATGGTCCGCGAGGTCGTGGCGAAGATGGTCGAGACCGATCAGAAGCCCGGCGTCGTCGTGAACATCTCCTCGATCGCGCGCCACGGAAACCGCGGCCAGTCGAACTACTCTGCTGCGAAGTCCGCGCTCGCGACCAACACCGTCACGTGGGCGAAGGAGTTCGCTGCCTTCGGCGTGCGCGTCGCCGCCGTCGCGCCCGGCATGGTCGAGACGCCGATGACGCAGGGCATGAACCAGAAGGCGCGCGACGCGCTCGTCGCCTCGAT
>JBKJQC010000842.1:0-4501 GCA_046593995.1 Polyangiales bacterium | reverse complement strand
GGCGCGCGTGGCGGCGCGCTGCTCGCGGAGGATCCGCGGCCCGCGCGCGTGCACCACTACGTCGGCGCGCCGTCGTCTTGGGCGACCGATGCGCCGACGTACGGACGGCTCGCGTGGGAGGAGATCTATCCGGGAATCGACATGGTCGCGGAGCCGGCGCGCGCGGGCGTCGCGTATCGCTTCGTGCTGTCACCGGGCGCGAAGGTTTCGGACCTCGTGATGCGCTGGCAAGGCGCGACGGCGGTGCGCGCGGTCGACGACGGTCGCGGGGTCGACGTCGAGACGGGGCTCGGCGTACTGCGCGTGCGCGGGTTACGCGCGTTCGCGATCACGGGAGACGGCGAGGGCGCGCAGCGGCTCGAGCTCGCCGCGCGGCACGTGGTGCGCGACGCCTCGCTGGAGGTCGCGCTGGAGGTCGATGGGTGGAACGGGCGGGGGACGCTCGTGATCGACCCGACGATCGCGTGGTCGTCGTACCTCGGCGGCGGCTCGAGCGACTACGGCCAAGGCATCGCGGTCGACAGCAGCGGGAACGCGTTCGTCACGGGGTTTCACGCAGTCAACCGACTTCCCGATGAGCGGCGGCTTCGATACGTGGCTCGGCGGCACCGACGACGCGTTCGTGACCAAGGTGAGCGGCTCGGGCGCGCTGCTGTGGTCTTTCGTACCTCGGCGGCGGCGCGGAGGACCGCGGCCAAGGCATCGCGGTCGACGGTAGCGGGAACGCGTTCGTCACGGGTTACACAAACTCGCCCGACTTCCCGACGAACGGCGGCTTCGACACGACGCTCGGCGACGTCGACGCGTTCGTGACCAAGGTGAGCGGCTCGGGCGCGCTGCTCTGGTCTTCGTACCTCGGCGGCGGCGGCTCGGTCGAGTTCGGCAACGGCATCGCGGTCGACGGCAGCGGGAGCGCGTTCGTCACTGGGCAGACGCTCTCAACCGACTTCCCGACGAGCGGTGGCTTCGACGCCACGCTCGGCGGCGTGGGCGACGCGTTCGTGACCAAGGTGAGTGGCTCGGGCGCACTGCTCTGGTCTTCGTACCTCGGCGGCGGCTTGTCCGACTACGGCAGCGGCATCGCGGTCGACGTCAGCGGGAACGCGTACGTCGCTGGGCAGACGCAGTCAACCGACATCCCGACGAGCGGCGGCTTCGACGCCACGCTCGGCGGCGTGGGCGACGCGTTCGTGACCAAGGTGAGTGGCTCGGGCGCACTGCTCTGGTCTTCGTACCTCGGCGGCGGCTTGTCCGACGAAGGCGAGCCCCTGCGAACTGACGTCGGCGCCAGCCGGCCACCGGAAGGTCGCTCGCGTCGTCGGTCGTGACGTCGAACGGCACCCGCGCGGCCACGTAGCCTTCCTCGCGCGCTTCGATCACGTGCTTGCCGATCGGGAGGCGACCCTGGAAGCGGCCCTTGCCGATCCCGACGCCGTCGATCGAGAGCGCCGCGGTGGGAGGATCGATGACGACGCGACGCTCGGGACCGAGCGGCCTCGCGGTCACCACGCGCTTGACGGTCTGACCCGCGATCACCACCGCGAGCTCGGGACCCGAACCGATGTCGCCCTTCACGACGAGGTACACGTGCGTTCCGGGCGAGAGTGTTCCCTCCCACGGCAGCGTGCCGACGACGGCGCCGTCGATCGTGACGTCCGCGCCCTCGAGCTCCGCGGGCGCCTCGAGCCGCAGACGGCCGGCGCTCGTCAGCGCTTCGAGCTTCGCGTCGACGCGCACGGTCTCGCGCTCGGCGACTTGCACCGTTTGCTCGAACGTCGCGAAGCCGTCGCGGAGAACCCGCACGACGTGCTTGCCGGGCATCACGCGCACCGGCGCGATGAGCGGGAGCTTGCCGCGCGAACGGCCGTCGATGACCAGCGCTCCGTCGACGTTCGCCGATACGTCGAGTCGCCCGACCTTCGCCTCGATCTCCGCCATCGACTTCTTCGCGCTGTCGCGCGTCGCGGGCGAGAGCTGCGATTCCGGGTACTTCGTGAGCGCGTCCTCGAAATACTCGTACGCCTCGTCGTAGCGTTTGAGCGCGTAGAGGCAAACCGCGACGTTCACCGTGTTCGTCGCGCGCGGAACGAGCGCGCGCGACTTCAGATACGCCTCGAGCGCGGCCTGGAGCTGATTGGCCTGCCGGAGCGATTCGCCCTGTTCGAAATGACGCTTCGCCTCGTCGATCTGCGCCGGCGTCGGGCCGGGCGTCGGCGGCTCCTGTGCGAGCGCGGTCGTGGCGAAGGAGCAGACGAGAAGTGCGGCAAAGACGCGGCGCAGCGAGCTCACGGTGCTGCGCCGTAGCCTACCCGTTTGTCGCGGGGCCGGAGACAAACGTGCTCGCACCGATCGGCGTCGTCGCCGGCGGCGGCACGAGCTCGCTGCGCAGACGCGCGCAGCGTCGCGGGCCCGGTTCTGCAACAGCTTCTGTAGCAGGCTATTCGGCGGCTGCGCGGGCGGCAGCGGCGCGCACGACGACGTGCTGGCCGCTGAACGCCGCGTTGCCGCTCAAGCGGTCGAGCCGGTGCTCGTCGGTCACGTCGTTGACGCTCACCCCCGCGTGCGCCGTCGCGACGCGCGTGCGCGTGCCGTCGCGATGGTGGCCGTAGCCGTGCGGGACGCTCACCACGCCGCGCATCATCTCGTCGCTGACCTCGACCGGCAGCGTGAGCGTGCCCCGCGTCGTCTCGATCTCCGCGAGCGTTCCGTGGTCGAGCCCACGCGCGAGGGCGTCCTCGGGGTGTATGCGGAGCGTGCAGCGCGTGCGCCCTTTCACCAGGCGCTCGGTGTTGTGCAGCCAGGAGTTGTTGCTGCGGAGCGAGCGTCGTCCGACGAGCACGAGCCGGCCTTCTCTGCCGAGAGCGTCCGCGGACGCACGCGTCGCTTCGTCGAGGGAGCGCACGAGCTCCGGGATCTCGCGGAGGAAGCGCTCCGGCGCGAGCTGCACCTTCTTGTCCTTGGTGCGGAGCATCTTGGGCAACCGAGGCTCGAGAGCGCCGAGATCGATCCCGTGCGGCTCCTCGCGGAGCTTCTTCAGCGTGAGCCCATAGGGGCCGACGCGGAGCGCGAGATCGACGATTCCCTCCGGACCGAGCTTTCGTGCGACGTCGAGGAGCGGCGTCACCGCGCGGTGCATTGCGCCGTTGCCGACGCGGAGGCGCGCGCCGAGCTCGAGGATGATCTCCCAGTCGTGACGCTCGTCCTTCCCCTTCGGGAGCGGCGGGGCGACGTACTTCGCGCCGTTGCGCACCGCGAAGGCCTGGAGCGCGAGATCGTAGTGCGAGCGCTGGAGCGGCGACGTCGGCGGGAGGATCACCTGCGCGTGGCGCGTCGTCTCGTTGAGGTAGGGGTCGATGCACACCATGTGCTCGAGCGTCCCGAACGCGCGCTCGAGCCGCTTGCCGTTGGGCGCCGAGAGGGCCGGGTTGCCGGCGCAGGTGATCAAGGCGCGGATCTGCCCGACGCCTTTGGTCTCGATCTCCTCGGCGAGCACGCCGATCGGGAGCTCGCCGCCGATCTCGGGGAGGCCGCGCACGCGGCTCGAGAAGCGCGCGTATCCGGCGAGGCCGAAGAGATCGGCGATCCACACGAGCTCCGCGGCGGGCGTCGCCCACATCGATCCGCCCGGCCGATCCATGTTGCCGGTGATCGCGTTGAGCGCGTAGACGAGCCACGAGGCGAGGGTGCCGTGCTCCTGGTGACAGACGCCGATGCGGCCGTAGCACACCGCAGGATCGGTCGACGCGAACTCCCTCGCGAGACGGCGCGTGACCTCGGACGGGACGCCGGTGGCCAGCGCGGTGCGCTCGGCGGGGAACTGTCGCGCGACGTTCGCGAGCGTGCTCGTGCCGGCCACGTGCTCTCCCGGACGCGCGAGGCCGAGCGAGAGCACCGCGTCGATCATCGAGAGGAGGAACAACGCGTCGGTCCCCGGGCGGAGGAACACGTGCTCGTCCGCGGCGCGCCCCGTCTCGGTGCGTCGCGGATCCACGACGATGATGCGACCACCGCGCGCCCGGATCTCCGCCATGCGGCGCCGGAAGTCGGGCGCGGTCATGATGCTGCCATTGCTGACGAGCGGGTTCGCGCCGAGGATCAGGAGGTGCTTCGTCCGGTCGATGTCCGGCACGGGCATGAACAGCACGTGGCCGAACATCTCGTGCGCCGCGAGCATGTGCGGCGCCTGATCGGCCGTCGACGCGGAGTAGAGGTTCTTCGTGCCCAGCGTGCGGAACACCGCTTGTCCGACCGTCATCAAGCCGAGGTTGTGCGCCGTCGGGTTGCCTTGGTAGACCGCGAGCGCGTCTTGGCCGTGCTCCTTCCGGACGCGCCGTAGCCCCTCGGCCGCTCGTTCGAGCGCCTCCTCCCAGCTCGCTTCGCGGAAGCCAGCGCCGTCGCGCACGAGGGGGTGACGGAGCCGATCGGGATCCTCGTGGAGATCTTGCATGCCGACGACCTTCGGACACACGTAGCCGCGGCTCATCGGATCGTCGGGGTCGCC
>JBKJQC010000413.1:0-9297 GCA_046593995.1 Polyangiales bacterium | reverse complement strand
ACGACGCGGCGCTCGGTCGGGTGATCGAGCAGTTCATCGAGCGGCTCGCGAAGCAGAACGTCGGGCGCACGACGCTCGAGCTCGCGGAGATCCACGGCCGGCTCGCGTTGGAGCGCGGATCGCCGCACGTCGCGCGACGGGCGCTCGCCGCGATGGAGCGCTCGCTCGCCGTGCTGCATCGTCCGCTCGACGCGCTCGACCGCATCGGACAGCTGCGGCGCGCGATCGAGGCGCACCCGACGTCGGCGATCGTGCTCCCTCACGACGCCGAGACGTTCCTCGTCCAGTTCATGGAGTCCGAGACGCGCGACGCCGAGCGCGATCTCCTCCTGCTCGAGGCCGCGCACGCGCGCTTCCCGGACGACGCGCCGATCGTGATGCTCTTCGCGGACTGCCTGCTCGCGAACGGCCTCGTCGCAGAGGCGACCGAGCACCTCGCGGCGTTCCACGGTCGCACCGCGCACGACGACGTCGCGCTCCGACTCGGCGATCTGCTCGTCACCGCCGACGACCGCGCACGCCTCGATCGGCTTGTGCAGGCGCAGCGAAAGCTCGGACGGACCGAGGCGTCGCGCGCGATCGCCGACTGGGTCCTCGGCCGCGAGGCCTTCGCGCGCGGCCTCTGGGACGACTGCCTCGCGCACCTCGACTGCGTGCTCGCGGCGCGGCCGACCGCCATCAACACGCGCCTCTTGTGGGCACAGGCGGCACGCAAGAAGGGCGACAACGCCGGCGCGCTGGCGAAGCTCGACGAGGTCGTCGCGCGCACGCCGGAGGCCGGGCCCTACGACTGGGACCGGATGGTCGTCGCGACGCTCGTTTCGGACCACGCGAAGGTGCGAGAGTCGGCGGTGCGGCTCGGCCTCGAGGTCGAGAGCGGCGAACACGAGATCGACGAGCCCCAGCTGGAAGCGGGTCTCTGTCGCATCCGCTTCGACGACGACCAACGTCCGGCCGACCCTTGGGCGATGCGCATCGGTCCGGTCACCGCGCGCATCGTGCAGATCGCTCGGCCGCCCCACCCGCAGCGTTTCGGCGACGTCGTCGTCTTCGACGCGCGCCCGCTCGGACCGGAGCCCGATCCCGGCGAGCGCCCCGTGTACGTCTACGCGGCCGTCGCGACGCTCCGCGAAGGGGGCTATCGCGCGTACGAGCTCGACGGCGTGCACCCCGGTGAAGCAGCGTTCGAGCAGATCGAGGAGCGCCTGCGGACACTCGGCTGCTCCGTGCAGATCCTCTCCGACGAGCAGTACGTCCTCGCCCACGACGACGAGCAAACGTTTCCGGGTCTGTTCGCGGTGATCGCAGTCCCGCGCGATCGCGAGAGCGCCGGGGTCAGCGCGCTCTTGCAGGACACGACGAAGTCCTTCGCGCACCCTCTCACGTGGCGACGCCTCGCGGTCGACGCCGGCGACGAGGCGCTCGTGGCCAGCCACGACGCGATCGTCCAGCGCTACGGCATGTGAACGTCTGCTCGAAAACGGGAGGAGCGGAGGAGCGGAGGCCAGCGGCGAGCTTCTAGAAAGTCTACCAGTCACGTCACCAGCGCTCGGAGGCTGGAGCGCGCGGCTGCGTCGGGGGCAAAGGCTGGCGCGCGGCGGCACTCCCGACCTCACTCACCTCCGCTGCTCCCGGCTGCGTCCTTCTCAGCGGCGCAGCCCCAGGGTCGCCTACTTTTCGACGATGTCTGGCTTCATGCTGCGAAGCGCGCCGAGGAGCTCGTCCATCTCCGCCTTGCCGACGCCCAACTCCTGGAGCGCGGCGGTGACGTCTTCGACGAACGCGGTGAACTCGGCGTCCTTGATCTTCATGCCCTTGTGGGCCGTCGTCATGTCCTTGGCCTTGTATTCGCAAGGACCGCCGGTCGCCTGACAGATCTGATCGACGAGGTTGGTCTTGAGCGCCTCGAGCTTCTTCGGATCCTTGATCGTCTTCGTGAAGTACTTGTTGATGCGCGTGTCCGCCGCGATCTTCTTGAGCGAGAGGTCGACGACCTTCGCGATCGCGTCCTTGCCGCCGAGGCGCTCGTAGAGCGACTTCGGCTTGGCGGGCTCGGGCGACGGCGTAGGACCGGATGCTTTGACGGATGGAGCGGTGCACTGCGCGCCATTCCACGTCGTGCCCACCGGACACGTTGTCTTCACGGTCACGCACTGGTCGCCGTCCCACGCGGTGCCCGATGGGCAGGTTGGCTGCTTCTTCTTCGGCTCGCCGAGCGGCACCACCTCGACGCGCAGTATCGCGCCACATCCATCCGGCGGCACCTTGTCGGCGACCGAGGACTTCGCGCACGAAGAGTCGTCGCCGTCTTCGTTGAGGAGCTCGTTCTTGGAGCTGCTCTTGCCGCCAGCGCCAACGCCCGCCACCTCTACACTTCCGCCGACCGCTGCGGCGGAACCGGCGAAGAACTTGAAGGCGCCGGTTGTCAGCCCGGCGATGACGTGCGTCGCCGCGGAGCAATCACCCACGAGGTCTGCCGGATCCACCACACCCGACGGCGCGTCGTAGCGGCCGACGATCGTCATGGACACGTTCAACTGGCCCGACGCCTGGAGCTTGCCTTCCAACTTCGCGGCGCCCACCGGGATGTTCGCGTACAGCTCGTCCGCGTTCGTGATCGTCACGACGTCCCGTTTGCGCGTCGTAGGCGAAAATGTGTAGGCGCCCGGCGCCATGCAGCCTCCGAGCACTCGCATCTCGCACCCTTTGTACGAGACCACGACGACGCCCTTGCGGGAGAGGGCCTCGAGTCTCGCTCTCGCGGCGCTCGGCCACTCGACGATGAGCGGTTCAGATTGGCTCTTCGCGACGCTGCACTTCGCCTGGCCCTCCGGGTTGTAGTCGGGCGGCTTCGCCGCGCGCGACGCGAGGTTCCCAGGCCCGCAGCCCTGCGCAGCGAGCACGAGCAGGGACGCTGCGAAGACAGCACGACGCATCAAGGGTTTTCCTCCGCGCACAGCCTAGTGGCCTGGACGCCGCAGAGTCCAGACAAGCGCGATGCCTGCTAACGGTGCTCGGCCTGAACAGCGTGAACGGCGTCGCGAAGCGCGGCCTCCGGCTGTCCCGGGCCGCCGATCCAGCGGATGGCTCCGTCCGGCGATGCGACGAACGTCACGGGGAGGTCGCTCACTCGAAAGCGCCCGGATAGGACATTGCCGGAGTCGTGGATGACAGGAAAGGTCAGCCCGTACTGTGCGACGACTGCCTCCGCATCACTCCTGCTCTCGTCCTCCGCGATCCCGATGAACTTCACCTCAGGCAACTCCTCGTGGAGCTTCTGGGCTGCGGGCAACGTCCACTTGCATGGCTCGCAGTACTTGGCGAAGAGCTTCACCACGACGACCGAGCCCGATGTCGAGGCGACATCGACGGTCTCTCCCGATAGGGCCTCCCGCTTGAACGCAGGAAGCGGCTTCCCGAGCAGGGGGTGCGGAGCCGTCGGCGGCATCGCGGGCTTGGCCGGGGTGCATGAGCCGACGATGACGACCGCCGCAACCATCTTCCCCAACCTCATCGGTCGAAGTCTACGCGACCCAACCCTCCAGTGAAGTCATGGACGTGCTCCCGCTTCGCTGGCCTGTTGATCGACGTGCGGGCAGCAACGATGGCACCAAAGAAAGAGGCGACCGGCAGCCCCTCACGGATCTCCCTCTCGCCTCCTCTTTCCCCCCTCCCTGTGATCTGGAAGCGCGCGAGAATTACTTCTTCGGGCTGGCCGCGGGCGCAGGAGCCTTGGGCGTGGCCGCGGGAGCCGCAGTCGCCTTGGGCGTGGCTGCGGGAGCCGCAGTGGCCTTGGCCGAGGCCGCCGGCGTCGCGCCGCTCTTGCCGCCGGTGTCGCCGGCGCCGGTCTTCCCCTTGCCCGGCTGCTCTTCGACGACGTCCGCCTTCATGCCGCCGAGCACGGCGAGGAGCTCGTCCTGCTCGGTCTTGCCGACGCCCGCTTCCGTGAGGGCCGCGGTGACGTCCTCGACGAACGCGGTGAACTCGGCGTCCTTGATCTTCATGCCCTTGTGGACCGTCTTCATGTCCTTGCCCTGGTACACACAAGGGCCACTGGCGGCCGCACAGATCTGATCGACGAGGTTCGTCTTGAGCGCCTCGAGCTTCTTCGGATCCTTGATCGTCTTCGTGAAGTACTTGTTGATGCGCTTGTCGTCGGCGATCTTCTTGAGCGAGAGGTCGACGACCTTCACGATCGCGTCCTTGCCACCGAGGCGCTCGAAGAGCGTCTTCGGCTTGGCGGGCTCGGGCGACGGCGAGGGGGACGGGGCTGCGGCGGCCGTCTCGGCCACCGTCGGCGAAGGCGTCGGGGTCGGGGCCGGCGTCGCCGCGGTCTCGGCGGCGGGCGTCACGGGGCCCTTGCCCTCGCCACCATCACCACCGCACGCCACGTAGACAGTCGATGCGATCAGAGCGGCTGCGATGAAAAACTTGCGGTTCATGGTCGGGTCCCTGGGTAGTTCTTGCGTGGTCACGCGGCTCGCGACGTGCACTTGCTCGGCGTTCGGAAACTGGCGCCGCGGGTCGACGCAGGGCGCTTCTAGTCGATCTGTCCCGCTCTCGGAAGCGATATTGACGCGAAGCACGCTCGGCCGGGGCACCGCGGCCCGAGCGACTCGTGACGGAGCGCATCGGATGCTTTCCGCGGCGGAACGCGGCACGTTCGCCGCCGATGCTCACTCGGGGGATCACGCAGGAAGAGCTCGAGATCGCGACCCATGGACGCGGGCTCGTCGACATCACGTCGAAGGTCGCGGCCGTCGTCTCGCGCGCGAAGCTGCGCGTCGGGATCTGCACGGTCTTCGTCCGCCACACGTCCGCCAGCCTCGTCATCCAGGAGAACGCCGACCCCGCGGTGCTCCGCGATCTGCAGCGCTGGATCGACCACGCAGCGCCCGAGCGCCCGCCGTTCGGTGCGTGGGAGCACGACGACGAAGGCCCCGACGACATGCCCGCGCACGTTCGCACGGTGCTGACCAAGACGAGCGAGACGATCCCGCTCGTCGGAGGACGCCTCGCCCTCGGCACCTGGCAGGCGATCTACCTCTGGGAGCACCGCACGGCCCCCCACCGTCGCCGCGTGCTCGTGACGGTGATGGGAGGGGTCTAGGGTCTAGGGTCTAGGGTCCAGGGCTCGAGATCGAAGGCTCGTGGCCTGCACGACGTCGCTGTGATCGCGCGCGCGGTCATCAGTCGTCAGTCGTCCCGTCTCGTCTCGTCGGACTGAAGACTGACGACTGACGACTGTAGACCTCTCGTCTCGGGCCCTAGACCCTAGACCCTAGACCCTAGACCTCTTCAGGCGGCCAGGCGCGTCCAGTCGACGAGCTGCACGCGCTGCTGGCTGAGCGCGAACTCCGCCACGTTGCGCGCGCCGGCGACGTCTCCGCCGATCTGGAACGGCACCTCGCGATCGAACTCCATGCGGCAGCTCGTCACGAGGAAGTCGTGCATCTTCGGCATCGGGTGCTCGCCGCGCCACAGCCGGAACATGTTGCGCGTGGCCTCCAGGACCTTGGCGCCGTAGACGCGCACCGAGAGACGCCCCGGGGACGCGTGCGCGAAGGGGAAGGCGCGGAACCCGAAGCCCCACTCCTCGGTGGTCGCTGCAGCAGCGACGCTCGCCGGTCCCTCGTAGAGGACGGCGCCGTGCTGGCCGCCGCGGAGGGGGACGACGCGCCCGTCACGGTCGATCGTCAACGTGTGCTCACCGGTGTTGATCACGCGGACGTTCGCGGGGCCACCGCCGAGGAGGTGGCGCGGGATGGTCCGCATGAACATGCCCTCGAGGTATCCCGACACGCCGGCGTTCGCCCGACGGAGGGGCGCAGGGAGCGCGTCGAGCCGCGCCCTGAAGTCGCTGACGATCTCCGCGTCCCAGCCGGTGCCCGCGAAGGGAGCGACGCGCCCCTCGGTCTCGACGAGCGCGAAGGTGCGCACGGGAGGAGCGCGGCCGTCGAGCGAGGCAATGCGACGGAGCGCCTGACGCGTCTTCGGCGCGCCCGTCACCCTCGCCCAACCGTTGCCGGTCCCGAGGGGGAGCACGCCGATCGCGGGAACGGTCATGTGCATGTCGCGCATCTCGTTGAGGAGCGCGACCGCGGTGCCGTCACCGCCCCCGGAGAGCAGCAGCGTCGGAGGGTTCGGCGCCACCTCGTCGCGGAGCCACGCGCGCGCCTCGTCGAGCGTGCGCGTCACGATGATGCGCGCGCGGGGCAGGAGCGCGCGGACCATCGTGGCGACGCGCTCGGAGCCGCGACGCGCCTTGAGGTTCACGATGACTGCGATCGACATCCGGTCCATCGCACGTGAACTTGGGGCCGCGCCGCGTCAACGCACGTGGGCATCGCGTCGGGAGGTCACTGGAGGTTGCAGCCGCTGGGGAGTCTGCAGCGTGGGGGATCCAGGATGTCACAGCAGATCAGGCTGCCGATACACGAGCTCCCGCTGCACATGACCGCGTCCGTGCCGCTGCACACGTACGTTCCGCAGTTGCAGTTCTGGCCATGGAGGACGAGCTTGGTGCAACCTCCGCACGGATTCGTGAGCGCCCCATCGCACGGCCCCGTGTCGGCGACGTAGGTGTCCGGGGCGACGTAGGTGTCCGGGGCGACGTAGGTGTCGGGCGAACCGGTGTCGATCGGGCCGCCGTCACCGAAGCTCGTGTCGCTGCCCGCCTCCGTCTTCGCCGCGTCCAGCTTTCCCGTGTCCGCGACCATGCTCGCGTCCGCCATCATGTCCGGCGTCGCGTCCGGCGTCGCGGTGTCCTCGTCGGGCGGCGCAGCCTCGGCGGACGAGTCCTCGTCGACCGAGGTCTCCGTCGCGACGTCGTCTGCGGCACCGTCGAGCGAGGGGTCTCCGGCGTCGACCGCTTCTTCCCGCGGCTCGAGGCCGAGGACCGCGTTGCACGACATCGAGACCATCGCGAGGACCAACGAGGCGGCCGCTCGGATCTTCACGGTTGAATCTCGCTGCAACACAGCGTGCAGGTGGACGAGTAGCACTGGCCGGTCGCTTCACAACAAAGTCGGCCGAGCGTGCACCGCGGCTTCGAGCACGAGAGTGCGTCCACGCCAATGCACGAGTAGGTGCCGCCGCAGTTGCAGGCTCCACCCGGGGCGCCGACGAGCGGAGAGCACCCGCCGCACGCGTTGACCGCGCCGCCCTCGCAGGGGCCGACGTCGGGCGTGCCGGTGTCCGGCTGGCCCGTGTCGGGGGTGCCGGTGTCCGGCGCGCCGGTGTCGAACGGACCGGTGTCGGCCGTCGTCGTGTCGGGCGACGACGAGTCGGGCTTGTTCACAGTTCCGCTGTCCGTGACGCTCGTATCCGGCGGACGTGTGTCGGACCTCGCGGCGTCGCCTCTGGTCACGTACGTGTCCGGTTGTGACGCGTCGGTCGGGAGCCCGTCGGCGACCATCGCGGCATCGTCGATCGCATCGCCCGCGAGCGCGTCGTCATCGAGCGCGACGTCGACCTGCGCCGCGTCGTCCTGCGCGTCGTCCGTGATGCCACCTTCGCCGGCGAGCTCGCGCTCCTCCAGACCGAGCACCGCGTTGCAGGACGTCGACGCGAGTCCCGCGACCAACAGCCACGCGCGCGCGTGCGTCACGGCTCGATCCCGTCGCAACACGTCGCACACGTGCACAGCGGCTTCGAGAACCTGGAGCAGCAGACGCTCGTTCCCTCGCACGCCACCCTCGAGCAGGCGACGTCGTTCGTGCCCTCGCACTGCCAGAAACCCCCGCAGTTGCACGAAGTGCCTATTTTCACGAGGAGCGCCGCGCATCCGCCGCACGCATTCGGCGTCGCGCCATCGCAGGGGCCGACGTCCGGCGCGCCGGTGTCGGGCGTGCCGGTGTCGGGCGTGCCAGTGTCGGGCGTGACCGTGCCGGTGTCGACCTGCGTCGTCGTACCGGTGTCGACCGCGCCGGTCTCGGTCTTCGTCGGGGTGCCGGTGTCGGTCGTAGTCGTCGTCGTCGTGTCGCTCTTCGCCGTGTCTGTGTTCGCCCCGTCCGACGTGGCCGCGTCGACCGGTGTCGCGTCCGTGTCCGACGCGGTGCCTTCGTCCTCGAGCATCGCCGCGTCGGGCGCGACGTCGTCGGGCGATGCGTCGTCGAAGACGTCGTCGATCGACGATGCATCGTCGGGCGCACCATCGGCCGCGAGCTCACGCGGATCGAGACCGAGGACCGCGTTGCACGACACGGCGCCGAGCGAAACGAGCAGGGAGACGAGCCGCGCGCCGCGCATCAGAAGCTCGCCTTCCACGAGATGGATCCGAAGCCGAGTCCCACGGAGGTGCCGCCCGAGACCTTCGAAGGCGCCGTGAAGTAGAGCACGACTCCGGTCACCGCTGCGGCCGCGCCGACGACGAACACGACGGTGCCGACGTTGCCGAGCGAGCGCGCGTCGTCGCTCTGCTGCTTCCCTTCCGGCGTGCAGCCCTGCGCGGGGCAGAGCGCGTCGGCATCGGAGTACTTCGAGCGAGCTGCGAAGCCGAGCCCGACGCCCGCGCCGAGCGCCACGACGCCGACCCCAGCGACGACCAAGCCGAGCGTCTTCTGCGACGAGCTCTCGTTCTCGCGCGCGACCTCCGGCGCGGGTGGCTCCGGCGCAGGCGGTGTGGCGGCGGCGGGCGCCGGCTCGGACGGTGAGGGCGTCGCCGCGACCGCCGCAGGCTTCCTGAACGAGGGGATCTCCACAGTGACGCTGGCGCCCGCCGACACGTCGACGGACGTGCGGTAGGGCGGGTGTCCCGGCGCCGTCGCCTCGAAGGTGTGCTTCCCGGGATCGACCGGCACCTTCGCGCTCCACTGCGCGCGACCGACGGGCGCGCCGTCGCGCTTCACGGTCGTACCGGGCAGCTCGTCGAGCACCACGATCGAGACCCTCGGGAGCGTCGGTTCGAGCGCGTCGGCGCGGTCCGTCGCGGCCTTGGCCTTTGCAGGATCGCCTGCGGACTTCGCCAGCGATGCCGCCTCGTGGAACGTGATCCACGCGCTCGCGATCTTGCCGACGTGCTCGTAGCAGTCGGCGAGTCGGTAGAGCGTCGTCATGTGCGGATCGAGGCGCTGGCTCTCCTCGAGGAGGGGACACGCCGCCGGCCAGTCGCCCTTGGCGACGAACGCCTTGGCTTCGTCGAAGAGCGAGCGGGCGGCGGCCTTGTCTGCGGGCGTCGCGTCGGCAGACGCGACCGAGAAGGCCGTGAGCGAGCCGATCGTCAGCGAGCACGCGAGCAGCGCGGCGACGAGCCGCGGCGCCCTCATCGGTCCCACCCCCACGGATCGCCGGCCTTGG
>JBKJQC010000401.1:0-7228 GCA_046593995.1 Polyangiales bacterium | reverse complement strand
CCGCGTCGTGTGCGGCGCCGGCGTTGTGCCGGTGTGCGCCGTGCCGACGCGGACGATCTCGCCCGCTCCTCGGAAATTCGTGAGAAACGTGCGTGCGCCCGGTGTGGCGCGTACGATGCACGAGCCGAAACCGCCGTGCCTCTCCCTCCCCCCTCCACCCCCCGCGCGCTCTTCGCGAGCGTGGTCTTGGCGATCGCCTCCGCGTCGCTCGGGCTGACGGCGTGCGTGATCGGGCCGAAGCAGGAAGATCCCGCCCTCGACGAGCACGTCGCCGAAGATTCCGGTGTCGCCAGCGGCGCGGCCGACACGTCGACCGGCGCGACCGGCGCGACCGACGCGACGATGGACCAGGCCGACACCGGCAGCGCGCCGCAGGACTCGGCGAGCAACAAGAGCGACGCGAGCGCCGATGCGGCTGCGGATGCCCGCAGCGACGCTGCAGCGGATGCACGCGATGGTGCCGCCGACGATGCTGCGTCCGATTCGTCGAGCGACGCGGCGAGCGCCGATGCGAGCGTTGACGCGAGCGAGGCCCTTGATGCCGGCGAGGGGGGCTGATCGATGCATCCCTTCCGTCGCATCCTGTTCGCGATCGCGATCGGAGCGTTCTCGGCCTGCGCGATCGGCCCGAAGCAGGAGGATCCCGCGATCGAGGCGGTCGACGACGCAGGCGCCGCCGACAGCGAGTACGTCGATCCGTTCAACGAGGGCGGCATCACCGACGACGCAGCGAACTCCGACGAGACGGCGCGGGGACACGACGCTTCGACGGGCTCCGACGCGGGCGTCGCTTCGCCACCCTGTGCTCCGAGCGGAGACGCGGCGGATGCGAGCTCGTGCGCCGATGCTCATTCGGCTGATGCTGCTTCGGACACGGCCTCGGATGGGGCTCCGAGCGGTGATGCGAGTGATGCGAGTGACGCGCAGATCGGCGCGTCCGACGTGAGCGATACGATGGACGGCGGCGATGTCGCCACGGGGGGTTGAGTCGATGCGCGGTTGGATGCGCGTTCTCGTGGTCGCTGCGATGTCGTGCTTCGGTCTCGCCGCGTGCGTGATCGGCCCGAAGCAGGAGGATCCGGCCGGCGCTCCCGAGCCCACGGACGACGAGACGGGGGATGGCGCGTTCACTCCCGAGGACTCGGCCGCCGACACGACCGTCAACCCGCCGCCGGCCGACACCGGCAGCGCGCTCGATGTGGGATCGATTCCGTCGGTCGACGCTCCTGCCGGCGCCGACTCGAGCTCCGCCTCCGATACGAGGCCCTCCGACGCAGCGGCGTCCGACACGAGTGTCTCGGACGCTAGCGCGGGGGATGGCGCGAGCGACGCATCTCCCGACGCGGTGACCGACGTATCGACCGACGTATCGACCGACACATCGACCGACACCGGCTCCGACGTCTCGAGCGACGCAGGCGAAGACGCGCTTGGAGGCGGATGATGCGCACACGATTCTTCGTGCTCGCCGCGATCGTCGCGGCGTCTCTCGGCGCGTGCGTGATCGGCCCGAAGCAGGAGGATCCGGCGGCCACGGGTCTGCCCGGCGACGCGTCGTACGACGAAGACGCGCGCGCCGCGGAGGACACGTCGGTGGTCGCGGTACCGACTGCCGAGACCGGCGAGTCCGTCGACGGAGCCGGAGGCGCGTTCAGCGATGCTGCCGCGACCGATGCGCGCGGAGATGCGACGAGCGACTCCGCGAACGACGCGGCAGGCGACGCTCCGGGGGACGCGGACGCCCTCGACGGCGGCTGAGGTCGCTGAGCTTCAGGGGAGCGCGGGCGCCGGGGGCACGACGCGGACGTCGAGGCGGTACGAGCCCGAAGCGAGCGTGTAGCCGTCGACGACGATCCAGTGCGTCCCGGGCTCGACGGGGATGTCGAGGTAGCCGTTGTCGATCACGTAACCGGCAGCGCAGGCGTCCTCGAGCTCCGTGCCGGGGCAAAGCGCTCCTTTGCGTACGGCGACGGTCGTCGTGTACGCCGACCCGAACATGTCGACGATCATCCGCCCCTTCTGCGCGACGTCGATGCGATAGACGACGTCGGCAGCGCCGCCCGGCGGCTGTCCCGCCTGATCGCACGACGACTCGAAGTTCGGTTTCATCGTCGCGGTGCTCCCGACGAACAGGCCACCTTCGGGCGGGATGGTCACGACGGCATCGCTGCAAGAGTCCGCCCCGACCGGTCCCGGCGTCGCGGCCGGACGCACGAACATCGAGACAGCGGCCTGCGTGCCGAGCATGCTCTCGACGACGACGCGGTAGTCGCCGGCCGGGAGGGCGCGCTTGTTGATGCGGATGGGATAGCCGCGCGCGCAGCCGTATTCGTTTCCGACGCAAGCCGGTGCCGACAGCCCGAGGCCGACCTGATCCGAGCCGCTGGCGCGGGCGCTGATGATGACGTCGGACGGCTCTGTGAGCGTGAGCTCGTACGCGGCGTCGGGCGCGATCGGCGAGAAGTAGGGGTTCGACAGGCAGCTCGCGGCGATGTCGTCGACGTGTCCGCGGGTGTCGACGAAGGTCGTCGTGTTGCGCGCGAGCTCGGGCGCGCCGGTGCAGACCTCGTCGGCCGGAGGCGTCGTCGCGGGCGACAGCGTCGCATCGATCGTCAGATCGCTGAGCGCGCTCGCCGAGGCGGTGACGTAGTAGGTGCCCTGCGGCAGCGCGCGGAGGAACAGGTCTGCCGGCGCTCCGCTGCCGCATTTCAGCTCGTTCGCGAGCGCGCTGCATCCTTCGTCGCGCACGCCCACGTAGGTTCGCACGTTGGCGGATCCGGACGTGACGCGCACGCGCAGGTCTCGGCCACCGGCGGGGACCTCCACGCGATAGACCACGGGGCCCGCGGCTGCGTTGCACGCCGTCGCGAGCTTGGGTCCGCTCGCGAGCTCGGCGGAGACGACGTTCTGCGGCTTCGCAGCGTCGACGAGCGGCAGCGCCGTCGCGCAGGTGAGGTTCGTCGAAGGTGGCGTCGGCGCGAGGTAGCTGACCTTCAGCTCGACCTTCGGCTCGCCGCTCCCGAGGACGTAGAGCGGGTACACGCCCGGCGCGAGGTTTCGCATCTTCAGGCGCACCGAGGCAGAGCTCGGCGGCTGTTGTACGCAGCCCGTCTCGGTCGCGCTCTCACCGCAGACGGTGCCGCTCGCGAGCGAGAGGCTCCCACCGTTCGCGGTCGCGAGGATGTCGACGTCGCGCGGCTCCGTCCCCTCGACGCGGATCGCGACCACGATCTGGCGGACGAAGGACGACGTCGGCGCGCAGCTCGCTCCGATGGTGCGCGTCGTCCCCGAGAGGTCGACCTTGTAGCTCCCCGAGGCGGTGATCACGAGCGCGTCCGCGCAGGTCGCGTGGACGGGGCTCACGCAGTCGATCTCGTCGACCGTGCCATCGCAGTCGTCGTCCCTCTTGTTGCCGCAGACCTCTCTCGCGAGGCTCGACACCGTCGGATCGCGGTCGTCGCAGTCGTTCCCCTTGCCGGTGCACGCGGCGTTGGGGTCGCCGTCGCCGTCGGCGTCGCGCGGGGTGCTCTCGCACTGGCGCGTCTCCTCGATGCAGCGATCGATCATGCACGCGTCGTCGCTCGCGCACGCCACGACGGCGCCGGGGATGCAGCCGATGCGGACATCGCAGCGCTCTTGTCCGTTGCAGTAGAGGCCGTCGTCGCAGCGTGTGTCGTCCGGCGCCGAGCGACAGCGCTTCACCGCGAGATCGCAGCGGTAGATCGCGCACGGAACGTCCGGCTTCTGACACTGCTGGTCGTCGAGGCAGGGCCCGCCGAGCGACGGATCGGCGTCGGGCAGGATGACCTCGGTCGAGACGTCGCCGAGGCCGTTCGCGTCGTCGACCGACGCGTCCTCGTCACCCGCGAAACGATCGCGCGCGCCGCTGTTGCCGCACGCGGTCGAGACGACGGCGGAGAGCCACAGCGCGAGGACGGAGCGGTGCACGGATCCGGCTCGCAGTCTAAATCACCGGTCGCAATTCTCGAAAGCGTATCGTCGATTGAACACGGAGGCACGGAGGCACGGAGATCCGAGAAAACAGGGAGCCGGGGAGTCGGGGAGACGAGAAGGAGTTTTCAGAGTCTGCCGGTCTCGGCTTCCACCAAAAAGCCTCCCCGTCTCCCCGTCTCCCTGTTTGTTCTCGGAGAGCGGCGACGCGAAGGCAGGGACGCGCGACGACGACGTGTCGGCGGCGGGCGATCGGCAGACTCTCGAACCCCCGTGGCTCCGTGCCTCCGTGTTCAATCCGATCTGCGGCCGGGCGACCGAGAATCACGCACGGCTATTTAGATGATCTCGAAGTAGCGCTCGAGCTCCCACGACGTGACCGCGCGCTCGAAGCGCGCGACCTCGTGGCGTCGGGTCATCACGTAGTGATCGACGAAGCGGTCTCCGAGGATCTCGCGCGCGCCCTTGCTCTCGTCGAGGAGCTTCGTCGCTTCGGCGAGCGAGCGCGGGAGCGGCGCGAGGCCCGCCGCCGAGGACGCATCGCCGCGTGACGGCGGAGGCGGCTCGATCTTCTTCTCGATCCCGCGGAGCCCGGCGCCGAGCATCGCGGCGATGGCGGTGTACGGGTTGATGTCGGCGGCGGTCTGCCGGTACTCGACGCGCGTCGAGGAGGGGCTCCCGGGGATGATCCGGATCGCGCTCGTGCGGTTCTCGACCCCCCACGAGGCCGTGAGCGGCGCCCACACGCCCGGTACATAACGCTTGTATGCGTTGATGGTCGGCGCGTAGACGGCGGTGAGCGCGGGCATCAGCTCGACGAGCCCGCCGACGTAGTGACGACCGAGCTGCGAGAGGCGTCCTTCACCGGCCTCGTCGTAGAGGACGTTCTTCCCCTCGGCGTTCCACAGCGATTGGTGAAGGTGGCCGCTCGAGCCCGGGAGGTCGGCGCTCATCTTCGCCATGAACGTCGGGATGAGCCCGAAGCGTCCGCAGATCTGCTTCGCCACCGTCTTGAAGAGCGCAGCCTTGTCCGCGCCGCGGAGCGCGTCGTCGTAGCGGATCGCGGCCTCGTACACGCCGGGCCCGGTCTCCGTGTGGAAGCCCTCGATCTCGATGTCGAAGGCCTTCATCTCGTTCAGGATCGCGTGCACGAGCTCCTGGTTCTGCCCCTCACGCACCCACGAGTAGCCGAACATCCCTGGCGAGATCGGCGTGAGGTTCCGGTACCCCTTGTCGCGGATCGATTGCGGCGTCTCGCGGAAGAGCCAGAACTCGAACTCGCACGCGACCTTCGCGGTCAGCCCACGGTCGGCGAGCCGCGAGAGGATCCCCTTGAGCAGGTTGCGCGGACACGCAGCGTGGGTCGTCTTCTCGTCCCCTCCCGAAGAAGAGAAGAAGTCCACCAGGAACGCCGCGGTCTTCGGCTCCCAGGGGAGGATGCGATACGTCGAGAGGTCGATCTTGGCGTGCGCGTCGGGGTAGCCGGTGTGCCAGCCGGTGACGGCCTTCGCCATCGAGGCGTCATTTCCACGGTCGTAGAGCGCGTCGTCGAGATCCCAGCCGAAGATCACGTCGCAGAAGCCGAGACCGCTCTCGATCACCGAGAGGAACTTCGAGATCGAGACGTACTTCCCGCGGAGGACACCGTCGACGTCGAAGCCGCCGATCTTCACGTGTTCGATTCCGCGTGCCTTCAGGTCTTCGATGATTTCGGCGGCGGTCATGCCTGAGAGAGAGGGGCGCTCGTCGCTCGCGGTGCTCATGCTGCGAGGGTATACGGAAATGCCGTGTCGCTCCCCCGTCGTCGCTTCCTCGCCGCGGTCTCCTCGGCGCTCGCGTCGTGCGCGCCGGTCGGCAAGCCCGCCGCGCCGGGCGATGGATCGGGCGCGCAGAAGCCGGTGGTCGCGGCGAAGCCGAAGGGCGCGAAGATCATCACGCCGCTCGGCGCGCAGGTCGGTGACGTCACGCTCGTGGGCGGCGCGGCCGACGCGGTCGTGTGGTGTCGCGCGTCGCGCCCTTCGCGGATGCGGGTCGCGTGGTCACGGGACGGAGCGCGGACGCTCGTCGACGGACCGCTCGTCGACGAGACGACGGATCTCTGCGGCCACCTCGAGCTCCATGGTCTGCCGCGCTCGGCGAAGATCGCCTACGAGGTGACGTTCGTCGCGGACGACGGCGGCGAGAGCGAGCCCGTCGCCGGCACCTTCTCGACGCCGAGCGACGGGGACGTGCGCTTCGCCTGGTCCGGCGACACGTGCGGGCAGGGGTACGGCATCGACGTCGATCGCGGCGGATTGCGCATCTACGACGTCGTGCGGAAGGCCGCGCCCGACTTCTTCCTCCATTCGGGTGATCTCATCTACGCGGACGCGCCGATCCCGAAGGAGATCGCGCTCGGCGATGGGACCACGTGGCGCAACCTCGTGACCGCGGCGAAGTCGCACGTCGCGCAGACCCTCGCCGACTTCCGCGGCAACTTCGCCTACAACCTGCTCGACGAGCACCTGCGCAAGTTCCACCGCGAGGTCCCGCAGATCGTCCAGTGGGATGATCACGAGGTGCGGAACAACTGGTGGCCCGGGCAGGTGCTCGACGACGAGCGCTACGACACCGAGCCGAAGGTCGACGTGCTCTCCGCGCGCGCGAAGCAGGCGATGTTCGACTACACGCCGATCCGGCGGGACGCAGCGCGCACGGTGCACCGTGTGATCCGTCGCGGGCCGCTGCTCGACCTGTTCGTGCTCGACGCGCGCACCTTCCGGTCGCGGAACGGCGACAACACGTCGGACGACGAGCGGTTCCTCGGGAACGCGCAGCTCGCGTGGCTCCGCGAGGCGATGGCCGCGTCGAAGGCCACGTGGAAGATCATCGCCTGCGATCAGCCCGTGGGGCTCGTGATCCGCGACCTCGGCGTCTTCCACGAGGGGATGGCGAACGACGATCCGGGACCCCCGAAGGGGCGCGAGAAGGAGCTCGCGTCGCTCCTCGCGTTCCTCCACGGGAAGAAGATCCAGAACGTCGTCTTCCTCACGGCGGACGTGCACTACGCCGCCGCGCACCACTACGATCCCGCGCGCGCGGCGTTCGCACCGTTCTTCCCCTTCTGGGAGTTCGTCGCCGGGCCGCTGTGGGCCGGCAACTTCGGCCCGAGCCCGCTCGACGCCACGTTCGGACCGAAGGTCATCTTCCAGCGGATCCCGCCCAAGATGAACCTGCCGCCCATCCGCGGGTGGGCGTCCTTCGGCACGGTCGACATCGACGCCAAGTCCCACGCGTT
>JBKJQC010000392.1:0-7020 GCA_046593995.1 Polyangiales bacterium | reverse complement strand
GACGCCCACGACGAGCGCGAGCAGCGCCTGCAAGCGCACGTCGCGCTGTATCCGGCCACCGCCTGCTCCGGAGGGAAGCGACGATCGGCTCGACGTGATTGCGGGATCTCGCCCGCTTGGAGGGCCGAACGGCGTCATCGGAAGGGGTTGTGGAAGTAGCCGCGCGGCGCGGACATTTCAACTCCCGCCCAGAGAGAGGACCCTTTCGGGACGCTCCTGCGCACGCTACGGCCGGGAGATGGACGGGAGCGCGCTCTGATGGGGGATGCCGCTGCGCCCAACACCGAGATGGGGCTCAACGAGCCGCAGGCCGACGCCGTCGCGCACGTGGAGGGACCGCTGCTCGTGTTTGCCGGCGCGGGCAGCGGGAAGACGCGCGTCATCACCTACCGGATCGCGAACCTCGTCGCGACGCACGACGTGCCCCCCTACCGCATCCTCGCGGTCACGTTCACCAACAAAGCCGCGCAGGAGATGCGCGAACGGCTCCGTCAGCTGCTCACCGAGCCCGTCGCCAAGGACCTGTGGGTCGGCACCTTCCACGCGACCTGCGCCCGCATCCTCCGACGGCACCACGCGGCGGTCGGCCTCGGCCGTGACTTCCTGATCTACGACGACGCAGACCAGCGCAGCGTCGTGAACCGGATCGTCAAAGATCAGAAGATCGACGACAAGCGCTACCCACCGCGCATGTTGCTCTCGCAGATCCACGCGCACAAACAAGAGGGGCGCGGGCCGTCGGACGTCGCGCTGAACAACTACCTCGACGACGTCGTGGTGAAGGTCTTCGCCGCGTACGAAGCGAACCTCCGCGCGTCGAACGCGTGCGACTTCGACGATCTGCTGCTCCACGTGCTGCGGCTCGTCGAGCAGCCCGACCCGGACTTCGGCGACGAGCTGACTTTCCCGCCCCCCGAGCTCGATCCCGCGCACGAAGCGGGGCACGCCATCCGGAAGCAGTTCCGCTTCGTCCTCGTCGACGAGTTCCAGGACACGAACAGCGTGCAGTACCGCCTGGTGAGCGCGATCGTGCGCGACCACGGAAACCTCGCGGTCGTCGGCGACGACGATCAGAGCATCTACTCCTGGCGCGGCGCCGACGTGCGCAACATCCGCGGCTTCGCCAAGGACTTCCCGAAGGCCAAGGTCGTGCGCCTCGAGCAGAACTACCGCTCGACGAAGAAGATCGTCCGCGCGGCGCTCGCGATCATCGCGCAGAGCAGGCAGCGCGTAGCGAAGGATCTGTGGACGGCGAACGACGACGGCGACGCGGTCACCATCCGCTCCGCCAACGACGAGCGCGACGAGGCCGCGCAGGTCGCCGCGACGATCGGCGCCTGGCTGCGCGAGGGGTGGGTGCGGAAGGAGATCGCGATCCTCTACCGCACCCACGCGCAGTCCCGCGTCCTCGAAGAAGCGCTCCGCGCCGCGCGGCTCCCCTATCGCATCATCGGAGGTCTCCGCTTCTTCGACCGCGCCGAGGTCAAGGATCTGCTCTCGTATCTGCGCCTGGTCGTGAACCCCAAGAGCGACGTCGATCTCGCGCGCGTGATCAACGTGCCGACGCGCGGCATCGGTGACACGACGGTCGATCGCGTGGCGGCGATCGCCCAGAGCGAGAAGCTCGGCCTGCTCGACGCCGTCCGCACCGTGGCGCGCGGTCAGGTCGACGCGGGCGTGGCCAACGCCGCGCGGAAGAAGCTCGGATCGTTCGTCGAGCTGATCGAGGACATGACGGCGCGCGCAGTGGATTTTTCCCCCGCCGATCTGGCGGCGTACGCGCTCGAGCGCACGGGGTACACCGCTTCGTTGCATGCGGACGACTCGAGCGAGTCCGAGACGCGCTTGCAGAACTTGAGCGAGCTCGTCGGATCGATCCGCGACTACGAAGACGTGGCACGCGCAGCAGGCGAGACGCCGAGCGTCGCGGGGTTCCTCGAGCGCACCGCGTTGGTGACCACCGCCGACGATACGCGCGGCGCACCCGACGACTCCATTACGATGATGACGGTGCACGCGGCGAAGGGGCTCGAGTACCGCGGCGTCTTCATCACCGGCCTCGAGGACGAGCTCTTCCCGAACAAGGGCTTCAAGGCGCGCGACGAGGACGACGGCACGGTCGGCGGCGACATCGAGGATCTCGAAGAGGAACGACGCCTCGCGTACGTCGCGATCACGCGCGCCCGCGAGCGGCTCATTCTCCTCCACGCGTCGCAGCGCACCCTCTACGGCCAGACGCGCTATCCCCGGCCGAGCCGCTTCCTCCGCGATCTCCCGCAAGACGACGTCGCGCACCTCGGCAGGGCGCGCGAGTCGTCGTTCGCGCCGCGCGGCTGGGCGAACGCGCCGACGTCGACGCCACGTCCTGCCGTGCGCGAGCCGTTCCGCCATCCGTACGAGACCGCGCTGCCGAAGGCGGCCGCGCGCCCAGCCCCCGAGCGCGTGCCCGGCGAGCGCTTCGTCGAGCGCGACGAGCACGTCGACTCGGGCGACGGTGAAGAGGTCCGCCGCGGCTCGCGCGTGAAGCACAACAAGTTCGGCGTCGGCACGGTCGTGTCGTTCGAAGAAGGACCCGAGCCGAAGATCATCGCGGACTTCCCAGGACGCGGCCGCCTGACGATCCTGCGTCGCTTCCTCGAGCGAGCCTGACTCTCAGTAGATCGGCGGGCGGCAGTGCGACTTCACCACGACCTCGTTGATGGTCGTGGAGAGCGAGAGCGTCCCCTTCTTCACGAGGTCGAGGTCGTAGCTCTTACCGTCGGTCGCGAGCGGGATCGGCTTGTTCGCGCCGTAATCCGCGCTCCAGCCGTGGGTGATCGCGGTCCACGGGAGTCGTCGCCCCGTGCCGCACTTGCCGTCGAAGAGGCCCGGCTCCTTCAGGCAAGCTACTTCCCGTGCTGATGCAGGATCGGCACCGCGAACACCGACTTCTGGTCGTCCGCGCCGAAGTGCATTCCGCGGAACGCGGCCTCGATGCACGCGTTCATCGACGGCGAGAAGTCGCTCGACGTGGTCGTCCCCGAGAGGACGTCTCCCTCTGCGGAGACCTCGACGCGCACGCGGATCGTTCCGTGCGCGTCGGGGTTCTTCGCGAGCTCCTTCCCGTAGCAGGCGCGGAACTTCCATCGGTACCGCGCGATGACCGAGTTCACGTCCTTCGGCGCGGCGCCCTGCGCCGGGGACACCTGCGCGTCGTGCGGAGGGGGCGCAGGCATCGCGAGCTCGTTCAGCTTGCTCGGAGCCGGCGCGGGTCCGGTCTTCGTCTCGCCTCCGCCGAACGCCGGCTTGCCGCCCGCGATTGGCCCTCCGGCCGCGCCGCCGTCCTTCAACGGAGAGCCATTCGTCTCGACCCCGTTCTTCGTCTTCGCGAGCTCGTCGAGCACCGCGTCGGCGGGTGCCGCACCGGGCCGCAGGATCGACGACTGCGCAGGACCGTGCTTGCCGAGCGCGCCGAGGAGCTTCAAGTCGAGGCCGTCGAGCGAGCGCCCGAGCGCGGGGCCGTCGCTGCTCGGCGTCGGCTTCGTCATCGGGCCGGCCATCTTCGAGCTGCCGGTCGACGTGGGCTCGACCTTCGTCTCGGCGCCGCTCGTCTTCGTCGCGCTGATCTCGATCTTCTCCTCGAGCTGGATCTCGGGGCGCAGCTTCGAGTGCGTCACGAGCGCGACGAGCTCGCTCTCGTCGTCGACGTGGGGATCGAAGAAGTCTGCCTGCACGGCCCCCGCGAAGCCGAAGTGCGCGAGGAAGGACGCCGCGGCGACGATGACGAAGCGCCAGTCGGTTCCGGCACCGCGCAGCACCGCGCTCGGCAAGGCCGCGCGCATCGCCGGCGGCGGGGCGGCGACCACCTGGAAGAGGAACACTGCGTCGCCCACGAACAGCTTCCCGCGCGCGTGCGCGTCGAGCCGGACCAAGGTCTGCCCCCGCACCTCGATCGCTCCATCGGCGAGCGCCACGCGCGCGCGTGCGCCGGCCGGGAGATGGAGCACGAAGGCGTCCGCGTCGGGCGCGAACAGCAGGTGGGGCGCGCCTTCGGCGAAGAGCGCCGCGCGCGGATCGTCACCAATCGTCACCTCTCCGCGGTGGATCCGCTCGTCGATCACCCGACCGTGCTCGACCCGCGCGAGACGGAGCACACGCGGGCGCAGGTCTCGGTAGGACGCCTGCACCGCGCGCATCGTCGCCGTCATGCGCCCCTGCGGGCGGATCTCTCCCCTGACGCTCGCGGCGCCGCTCGACATGAAGCCTCCTCGTCTCGGTTGTCGGCGAGGGACACGTGGCCCTCGGAGAAGTTCCCGCTACTTCGAATCGACCGTGACGTTGGTCGCGGTGCCGTCGCACCCGCCGCCGTCGCGCGCGAGCACGTCGCGAAAGGCGTCCCGCACGCGGACCGGCGAGACCGCGGGGCTCGTGCAGGTCACGCCCTCGAGGAAGCCATCTCCGCCGTAGAGGAGGAAGTCGGGCATCACCAGCGTCACCGGGGTGTCGTCCGAGAGAGGGGGCGTCGCGGCGCCGTCCACGTCGAGCGAGACCAGCTCGGGGATGCCGTTGATCCGCTGCGTCCTCACGCGGCCGCCGGCCAGGCCGAAGGGGAACCGATCGCGCGTCGCGAGGCGCCCCACGAGGTTCTTGATCCCGCGAATCATCCCCGCGCGTGTCGTCGTGCACACCGCGATCGAGTTCTCGAAGGGGAGCGCGGCGAAGACGTCGCGATAGCGCACCTGCCCCATGAGGAGCGGCATGCGCACGCCGCCGGAGTTGATCACCGCGATCGCCGGTCCGTCCCCGAGGAGGTGCTCCTGCCTCGCGCGCTCCAGCATCGCGCTCGCGACCTGCTGTGCGAACGCGCTCCCCGTGGGAGACTGCGGGTAGCAGGTCCTCGGCAGCTTGGTGACGAGCTCGTCGGCGTGCTCGCGCACCTCGTCGACCCACGGCTTCACCGTCTCGAGCACCTTGCGTCCGAGCTCGGTGCGCGGCGGATCGGAGGCGAAGGTCACGCGCCGCTCGATCCCCTCGAAGCTCGTCCTACCGGGGGGCCCCTTCGCGGCCGCGCAGTAGCGGATGCGCGCGTGTCCGATGGCGTGCTGGTCCGTCGAGACGATCGGCACGCCGCGGACGCGGCCGAGCATCCAGGCGTGGCGGTGACCGGCGATCACCAGATCCGGCAGCTCGGAACCCAAGGCGTCGAGCACGGTCGCGATCTCTCCCACGGCCTTGTCGCCGCGAGGATCCACGCTCCCCCCGGGGCGATCCAGCGGACCGATCGATTGCGGGAGCTCTCCCTCGAGGCTCGCGTGCGCGAGCAACACGATCGGTGACGCGCCCTGGGTGCGCAGCGTGCGGATGCTCTCCTTGACCTTCTCCGCGCCGTTCGCGAAGAGGAGCCCCTCCACGTTCGGTCGCATCGTGGTGTTCGGCGTCTCGCGCGTGGTGTAGCCGACGACGCCCACCAGGAAGCGCCCGCGCTTGATTACGGTGTGCGGCGCGAAGCCGCGCCACGCGACCGGGGCGCCGTCGGTGTAACGCACGTTCGCGGCGACGAAGACGAACGAAGCTTCGTTCATGCGCGCCAAGAGCGCCCCGCGCGGCCCGTCGGGACCGGCCGAGTCGCCGATCCCAGGCGCGGCGAGCACGCGCGCGTAGCCAGTGGGCCCGAAGTCGAACTCGTGGTTTCCGACCGCGGCCGCGTCGACCCCGAGCACGCGATACGCGGCGACGATCGGTGCACCCTCCGCGAGCGTGCTCTCCATCGGACCGGTGAAGAGGTCACCCGCGTCGAGCACGACCACGGCATCCCCCGTCGCGCGGGCGTCCGCGATGTGATCGGCGAGCGCGACGACGCCGCCGGCAGGGACTCGCCCGATGTCGAGCTGCGCCGCCTCCGCCTCGATCTGGCCGTGGAGATCGTTCCACGCGACGATCGTCAGGCACGACGTCGGCTTCGTCGTGCCGCCGGTCGCCCGTCGAGACGCGTGGCGTTTGCAGCCGTACGAGGCGGCGAGCGACAGCAGAGCCACGAGCGCGAGCGCGCTTCTGCGCTTTGGCCGTCGCGACCAAGAGAGGTGCACCGGGCGGTACGTTAGCAGAGCATGTGCCGCACCGCGGCGAAGGCTGCGGCGAGGGTCGACACGCGTACGTGATGACCCCACCCATTCATCGTGGTAGGCGCGGAGCCAACATGGCGAGCAAGAGTTACGACGCGGTGGTGATCGGTGGCGGACCCGGCGGGTACACGTGCGCGATCCGGCTCGGTCAGCTCAAGGTGAAGACCCTCTGCGTGGAGAAAGAGGAGTTCGGCGGCGTCTGCCTCAACTGGGGCTGCATCCCGAGCAAGGCGCTCATCGCGAACGCCCACACCTGGGAGAAGGTCCACCACGCCGCGGCGACCGGCATCGTGATCGGCGGCGAGCCCAAGCTCGACGTGAACAAGATGCAGGAGTGGAAGAACGGCATCGTCAAGAAGCTCACGGGCGGCGTGCGCCAGCTGATCAAGGCGAACGGCTCCGAGCACGTCTACGGCACCGCGCAGATCACCGGGAAGAACACCGTCGAGATCACCACGCGCGAGGGCACGAAAGAGACGATCGAGGCGAAGAACATCATCGTCGCGACCGGCGCCTCGACGATCGAGATCCCGACCTTCAAGTTCGACGGCAAGACCATCATCGGGGCGCGCGAGGCGGTGTCGCTCGCCGAGGTGCCGAAGCGCCTCCTCGTCATCGGCGGCGGCGTCATCGGCCTCGAGCTCGGCTGCGTCTACCAGTCGTTCGGCGCGCAGCTCGTCGTGGTCGAGGCGACGCCGACGCTGCTCCCCGGCACCGATCCGGACTGCGTCGCCGTGCTCGAGAAGCGGATGACCAAGAAGGGCGCGAAGATCTTCAAGGGCGCGAAGGCCATGGGCTACGAGCGCGGCAAGACCGGGCTTCAGGTGAAGCTCGACCTCGGGGGCGGGAAGACCGAGACGGTCGAGACCGACGTCGTTCTCGTGGCCGTCGGCATGCGCCCGAACGGCAAGGGCTTCGG
>JBKJQC010000127.1:0-5221 GCA_046593995.1 Polyangiales bacterium | reverse complement strand
GCACCATGGTGCCGACTTCGTCGAGGAAGATGCTGCCGCGCGAGGCCGCTTCGAACTTGCCGTCGGCCGCGGTGAGCGCGCCGGTGAAGGCGCCGCGCTCGTGACCGAACAGCTCGGAGGCGACGAGCTCCTTCGGGATCGCGCCGGTGTGGACCGGGACGAACGCCGCGTGACGGCGGCCGCTGCGATTGTGGACGGCGCGCGCGACGAGCTCCTTGCCGGAGCCGCTCGCGCCGACGATGAGGACCGGCGCCTCCGTCCGGGCGACGCGCTCGATCGCGTCGAACACGGCGCGCATCGGCGCCGAGCGGCCGAGCATTCCTTCGAACCAACCGTCTGCGGAGACTGGCCGGAGATCCGCGTCGAGCGGCTGACCGGTTCCGGCGACGGCTGCGGGCGTCGCGTGCTCGCCGCCCGTCATCATAGGGCCGTTCGCGAGCAGCTCGGTCACCATGCCGCGCAGGCGCTGCCCGTCGATGGGCTTCTGCAGGAAGTCGGCGGCGCCTTGCTTCAACGCCTCGACCGCGGCGTGGACCGAGCCCTCTCCCGTGAGGACCAGGACGGGAACGGTGTTTCCGGCGCCGCGCAGCGTCGTGATGAGCTCGATGCCCGTCCGTTCGGGCAGGTTGAGGTCGGTGACGATCGCGTCGACGCGCTGTTTCTCGACGATCTCGAGCGCTTCTTCCGCGCTGGACGCGCCGAGGGACTCGACCCCCGGTCCGAGGACCATCTTCTGGACGATGGACAGGTAGTCGGGATCGTCGTCGACGCAGAGCACGACGCGATTGAGCTCTTCACGCCGCGCGGGGCCTGGTCCGGTGTGCTGGGGGGACGGTGAGGTGGGAGTCATGCAGCCTCGTGCGCTCGCTCTTGGTTCGGCGGTGGAGACCCGCCGACGCCCGCGCCGGAGGTTGCGCGGAGTCGAACGGCAGAGTTGGGTTCCGAGGAACGGTGTATCTCTCCGTCACATGCGATGCACGACCGAGCGATTTAGTGCGCGGTGCACCCGAACACGCCGCGTCCGTGATCTGTCTCGGGGCCGTGCTCGCCTTCTCGCTCCATCCGGCAGCCGGGCACGCTCGCGGCGTGCTAGCCGCCCCGCAGCTTCTCGCGATCGACCGATTCCGGGCGCGGAGTGAACAGATCGGCGAAGCGGACGAGGGGCGCCGGTAGGGCCGCGCCCGCTCGTTTGTGTGCGATCACGGCATGGGCGAGCTCCTCGATGACGAGCTCCATCGGGACCGTCTCGAGCTCCGCTCCCTCGACCACCTCGCCCTCTGCCGGCGCCTGGGTGTCGAGGCGGATCGGATCGTGCCGCACGTCCTGGAACCCGATCTCGCCGTCCAGGGTGCAGGTGAGGACCTCGACGAAGTCGAGATACAGCGGGTGGACGATCACCAACACGCGTCGCGAGCCGGCTTCGCCTCGGAGCCCGCGCAGGACGTTGTTGGGCGCCGGCGCGCCGTGCTTCATCAGCGCGGCCTGGATGCGCAAGCGGCGACCGGGATCGTCCTCGACCCCCAGCAGCGGCGCGTAGAGCGCGATGGCAGGCGCGCCGATCTCGGGCGCATCGACCGCGAGGGCCTCGATCCAGGCCTCTCGTCCTTCGACGCCGAGCGACTTGTACGTGAGCGCTGCTGCCCACGCCGCTTCGGGGTCGTGTGCCAGCGCTTCGAGCCACACCCGCCACGCGCGTGCGAAGCGCGCGTCATCGCCGGAAGCGCCGGTCGCGCCGTGGGCGGTGCTCGATCCGGAGGCCGACGGTGACGCGTCGGCCGCGTCGCGATCGCGGGCGACTTTCGGGTTCGAGGGGTCGTCGGGCGCAGCCATGCTCGTCGTCTCGTGCAAGGTCTCGAAGTCGAACGACACTTGATCGTGAGCCATCCACTCCGGCGGAGGGCCGATGGCTGCCGCGGGCGTGCCTCGGGAATCGCCCGGCGGCCGCGCCGCTCTTCGTGACCACATCATCGCGTCATCCCCCGCCAATCGGCTATCCCACGATGGTGGCCGTGGCAACGGTGCGCTCCCGAAAGGGTTTTCATGAGTCACCACGGACGCGCGCCTTGACGCCCGGAGCCCACGTCGTCGCGATCCGCTCCCGGGCATGACCGAGAAATCACACTCTTCGCGCGCGCGGTCGCGAGACGACGCGCGCGTCCGTGAAGCGCTCGACCTGCTCGACGCCGTCGCCCGCGGCGTCGCGAAGCAGATCGGCGGCCGCTTCGAGCTCGACGATCTCAAGGCTCACGCCCACGAAGCCATCACCGAGGTGTGCGCGAAGTTCGATCCCGAGCGGGGTGTCGGCTTCCGCGCGTTCGCGCGCCTGCGCCTCCGCGGAGCGATCATCGACGGGCTGCGGCGGGACAGCGGTCTGCCGCGCGGCGTCGCTGCGCGACTGCGAGCGATCGAGGCGTCCGATCTCTACGTCGAGTCGAAGTCGGAGGAGATCGCGACCGCGAAGGGGGGCAGCGCGCAGGCGAGTGACGCGCGGCTCTCGAACTACCTCAAGGGGATCGCCACGGCGTACGCGACGGGCCTCGTCGCGCGCGATGACGAGAGCCTCAGCGCCGAGAGCCCGGAGGTCGTCGATCCGGAGATGATCACCGCTCGCCGCGAGACGCGCGCGCTCCTCGATCGCGCGCTCGACGAGATCGGCGACCCGGAGGGGACCATCCTCCGTCGTCATTACTTCCTCGACGAGGATCTGCAGGACGCAGCGGCGAAGGTCGGCCTCTCGAAGTCGTGGGGCTCGCGGCTGCATGCGCGGGGAATCGAGAAGCTCGCCGCGAAGCTCGCCGAGCTGCGCGCGCAGATGTAGTTCAGCGACGCCCGTCAGGGCACCGCCTCCAGCTTCCGGATCTCGAGCTCGAGCTTCCGCTGCTCGAGACGTGCGTTCTGCTGCGCGAGCTCCGCGAGAGAAGCACCGGCGGAGAGCAGCTGCTCGATCCGATCGAGCACCCGGTCAACGCACCAGCGTGACCGTCACCTTGTCGAGCGCCTCGGAGCCCTGCTGCATGAGGACGAGGCCCATGTCCATCAGCTTCGGGCCGAGATCGATCATCGGCTCCCCGCGCTCGAGCGCGGACTTCAGGCTCTCGATCAGCTCCGCGGACTTCCCGTACAGTGTCGCCATGCCGCGAGCGTACGCCGCCTGACCTAGCGCTGATCCGGTGGTTTCACTGGGTTTGTGCGCGATTCGTCGCCGCGTCGACCCCGGGCGAGAACTTTTCCGTCCCGCGCACGTCACTACCTCGCGCACGATGTCTCGTGCGACCGGCGCGCTCGCCTTCCTCGCTTCTCGGTCACATCCGAGCGGCACGCGCCCACGGAGAGTTCATGACGGCACGTCCGCGTAGTCCGCTCGCCCATCCGCTCCTCCTGCCTGCGCTCGGTCTCGCGGCGTACGCCTGCGGCCCGTCCGGGAAGCTCCCTTCCGCGGGCTCCAGCGTCGCGCCCGGCGAACGGGTCGTCCTGGCGACGCCGGCGAGCGCTCCGCCACCGGCCGCGTCGATCGCCCCGATCGCGTACAAGCCGTTCGTCCCGGCGACGTCGATGTCCGCGCGGCGCCCGCTGATCCCGGCGCCCTCGGCGATCCCGAGCAAGGGGCCGACGAGCAAGGGAACCGTCGACGAATCCGGCGACGAGACCCCGCTCGCCGACGTCTTGATCGGCAGCGCTGCCTCGTCTGGTGCAGGTGCCGAGAAGGACAAGCCGATCGAGAGCGACATCGGCAACGTCGCGAGCGGCTTGCGGCTCGCGATCGACTCGCCCTACCAGATCTTCTCCAAGGTCGGCACCTACATCCACGTGGCCGCCTGGCTCCCGAGCTTCAATCCGGCGGCCAACGCGCGCGTGTACGTCGACGGCAAGCTCCGCGGACGGACCGACGCGAACGGCACGATCGTCTTCCGCGACGTGCCCGACGAAAACGCGACCGGCGGAGGCTCGCACCAGGTCGTCCTCGTCTCCGGCAACGGTGCTTCGCGCATCCAGGGCGGCGCGACGTACCACGCGTTCGGACGCACCCAGTCGTTCGAGCGCGCGAACCTCTACGTGTACACCGATCGCGGCGTGTTCTCGCCCGGCGAGACGGTGCGCGTGCGCGCGTTCGCGTGGCGGCTCCGCGGCGACTACCGACCGTTCGCCGACGCGCCGGTGAACGTCATGCTGCGCAAGGACGGGAAGCTCCTCGGCGGCGCGCGCGTCACGACCGACAAGATGGGCGTGGCGTGGGTCGATCTCCCGCTCCCGGGCACCGCGCCCGAAGGTCCCTACGAGCTCGCCGTCGAGCACCTCGGAGAACGAGCGACCGCGCGCCTGCAGGTGAAGCGCATCGTCGCGCCCGCGGTGAAGATCGACCACACGCTCCCGCGCTTCCTCGTCCGCGACGTCCCCGATCTCGGGTTCGACGTGCGGCTCGCGAGCTCCACCGGCGAGCCGTTCAAGTCCGGCACCATCGTGATCAAGTGCCTCGATCCGAAGGGGAGCGTCGTGGCGACCGAGACGCGGCCGGTGACCGGCAGCGGGCCGCACAAGTTCTCGCTCGACGGCGAGAAGCTGAAGAAGATGCGCGACGGCTTCGGCGACGATCAGCTCGCCGCCGTGCTCATCGAGGTCATCGACGGCGCGACGGGACGACACGACGAGCTCCGCCGCGACCTCCGTATCTCGCGTGCCCCGTGGCGGCTGGTGGTCGAGACCGATCGCACCGAGCACGTCCCCGGCGAGCAGGTGAAGGTCGTCGTGCACACGACGGATCTCGAGCAGGCGCCGGCGCCCGGGATGGAGCTCGAGCTCAACGCGTCGGGGTACGACGATCAGGAGAAGCAGACGCTCACCAAGACCGTGATCGTGAAGACCGACGAGAACGGCCTCGCGAAGGCGACCTTCCCGATGACGAAGGGGTCGCTCTCGCTCGTCGCGACGATGGTCAAGGCGAAGAGCGTGCAGGGGTCGGCGTGGGTCTCGGCCTCGCCGCCGCGCGCGATGTTCGCGGACGTGCCGCTCGAGGTCGTGAACGAGAAGGCGAAGACGCCCGTCGAGGTGCGCTTCCCCTCGCAGTACATGCCCGTCGAACGCGTCGTGCACGCGGACGTCGTCGACTCCTCGGGCGCGCTCATCCACTCGTTCCTCGTCCCCATCGTGAAGGAAGGGAACGAGTGGGTCGCGCGCGGCTCGTTCCCCGCGCCCTCGTGGGGCTCGATGCTGATCACCTTCTTCG
>JBKJQC010000093.1:0-11785 GCA_046593995.1 Polyangiales bacterium | reverse complement strand
TTACCTATGTGTGACCATTGGTGGTGCAAGTACGGCGCCACGGCCCGGTCGCCTAGCGGTCTAGGGCGCTTCCCTTTCAAGGAAGAGGTCATGGGTTCGAATCCCATCCGGGCTACTCACCCGCGTCGCTATTGGTCGCTACGCGATGCTCGTCCTGCGCAGCGCGTTTCTCTGCTGTGGAGACCGCTCAGCGGGGCTCATGGGCCAGGGCTTCGCGCTCGCCGAGGGCCGGACACTAGCTGCAACGGCCGAACCGAATAGCTCCAGACCGGCCTCCCCGCGAGAGTCAGCGGAAGTCTGACTCCCTAACGAGGATCTATATCAGCTCCGGGAGCTGCTCGTGGACCGCTCCGGTCACTGCCAGTTCACTGCCGCCGAACAGATCGCAGCAATCCAGGTGCTGGTCGGCCGGATCGAGCGCGGCCGCTGCCCGACGACCGCGGCCGCCGATCTGAACGCCGCTGCTGACGCGGCCGGCGTCCTGTACGGCAGGCTCTTCGGGGGGACAGACGCCGGTGCGGTCGCGCCGGCCTTCGCGGATGAGCCGATCCCGGCGTTCCTCCGCAAACTTCAACACCTTTGTCGGTGATTCCGTGTCCGTAGGCCGGCGGTTTGACCCAGGTGCGCTGAGCGCTCGAGCGCCGCGACGTTACGTCGCGGCCAGCTCGAGCGTAAATGTGGCGCCGCCGCCCTGGGTGTCCGACGCGGTGAGCGTTCCGCCCATCGCGGTCACGAGACGATGCGAGATGTACAGCCCGAGGCCGTGACCCTCGATGCCCCGGATCCGCGCGTTCATCGCGCGGCTGAACGGTCGGAACAGCCCCTCGCGTTCCGAGGGCGCGATGCCGATGCCGTGGTCGACGACAGCGAGCCGGACGCGCGCAGCGTCGCGGTCGAGGCGCAGCTCGACGACGCCGCCCGATTGCCCGTACTTCGCGGCGTTCGAGAGCAGGTTCGTAAGCACCTGGTCGAGCCGCTCCTCGTCGCCAAGGACGAAGGCCGGCTCCTCCATGCCGAGCACGTCGAACACGATGGCGCGATCCGCGGCCATCGAGTCGCGCACGCGATCGACCGCTTCGCGGACGAGCCGGGCTAGGTCGACACGGTCGCGCGGGATGGGCGCAGGATCGATGTCGAGCCGCGAGATGTCGAGGAGCTCGGCGACGAGCCGGGTCGCGCGCCCGACCTGCTGTGACAGGGCGGTCAGCTGCCGCTCGACGTTCTCGCCGACGGCGGCTTCCCGGTGGAGCGTTCGCGAGAGCACCTGCGTCCCGAGCATCACCGCGGTGAGGGGCGTCTTCAGCTCGTGGCTCGCCACGGCGAGGAACGACTCCCGCTCTCGTGCGGCGCGCTCGCGCGCCTCGCCTGCGCGCTCGCGGGCGCGCACGACCTCGGTCGTCTCTAGAGCCACGCTAACGACCCCCGGCTCGTGACCTGCGCCGGCCGCGTAGCGTGTCACCACGCCGGAGAAGTAGCGGTCCGCGGGCGACCCCGGTAGCCGGACCGGCGCATCGGTGGTCACGAACGGCTCACCCGTCTGCCGGACGCGCTCGAGGATCCCGATATAGGCCTCGGCCACGTCCGCGGGCCACACGTCCGCGAACCTACGCCCGAGCGGTGGCTCGCTGGTGAGCGACCGCGCGGCGAGGTTCGCCGCCGCGTACCGCAGCTCGCCGCCCTCGAGGACGCTGATGGCCATCGGGGCCTCCTCGATGATGGTCGCGAGGAAAGCGCGTTCGGCGGCCGCGCGCACGTACGCGTCGGCCAGCCGTCCGCCCAGCACCCAGCCGACGCTGAGCGTCGCCACGACGGCCAGTGCGAGGAGAATGAGGCCGTTGCGCAGCGCCTGGTCCGCATCGGCGTGCGCGATGCTGAGCGGCTGGGTCAGGATCAGCCCCCACTCGGCGCGCGGTACGGAGGCGAACGCAGCGAGCCGCCCGTCGCTGCCCTGGCCGATGGTCATCGTCCCACGCGAGCCCGAGAGGACGGTCCGCACATCGGCGCGTTCGCGGAGCGAGGTCATCTTCTCCGCCACGGCGGCGTCGCTGTCCAGGAAAACCGCGCCATCGCGGTCGACGAGGGTGAAGGCCTGGGCCCCCGCGAGCGCGCGGACGTCGCGTTCGATCTCGCCTAGGGAGAGCGGCGCCGTGAGCATGCCCTTCGTCCCGTCGGTGAATGTCACCGGCACGGTGAGCGGGATGGTGCGCACGAGGACCGCGCGACCGACGATCGCCCTGCCGGCGAACTCCCTGCCGGCGAGCGCCGGCTGGAAGTAGTCGCGATCCGAGACATTGAAGGAGTACGGCTCCCGATCGGTATGGGCGATGTCGTCACCCCGCGCGTCGTAGAGGCCGAGTCCCTGCCAGGCGGGCTGCGCGGCCTTGTGCACTCGCAGGTAGTCCTGGAGCCCGCCGTGCCGCGCTCGGTCGCGGATGCGGTCGGTCAAGGCGAGGGTCCGGAGCGCCGCGAACCCCCCGTCGATTGTCTCGTCGAGGGTCCGCGCGATCGACGCCGCCCGCGCCGCGGACGCGGCGCGGTCCCGCTCGCGGGTGGCGGCGTCGCTGCGCGCGAGCTCGAAGCCGATGAGCAGCACGAACGGGATCGAGGCGGCGAGCAGGAAGCCGACGATCCCCAGCCGCGTCGGGGCCCCGCCCGGTGTCGTCACCCCAGCATTCTCGGGGCAGTTGGGTAGGAATGATCAGCAGACACTGTTGAAGCCGAGACCACCTCGTGATCGTCAGCTTGTAGATCAAGTTGTGGGTCCGGTCCGAGGGAACAGGCTGCCTGCAGCATCGACCTTGATGTTCCCAGGTACCTGGTCCCGCTCAGTGAGCTCGTGATCGGCGGAGCGCGCCAGCGTCTGCTCTCGCTCGCGGCTCAGCGCGCTGACACCGTGTCGTTTCGTATTCTCCGGCCCTGGCGGGTTCAAGGTCGACGCATCGGAGGAGAGCGTGCTCCGGAAGGTCGAGTGGGTCCGTGAAGCCGCGGGCGACTGGTTCGGCCAGCTCGAGCACCAAGCGCTGGTCAACGTACGGTTCGGCACGAGTCGCTCCGCCGCAGCGGCGGACGCGACCGCTCGAACTGGGATGCCGAGCGAATGGCTTCTCGCCTCTTCGCACGTGCTGTGCGGGACCTCCGCCGAGATGGCCGAGACCCTCGAGGAGCGGCGACTGCGTTATGGGTTCTCGTACTTCAGTGTTCGACCGCACGGAGAGATGGATCGGTTCGCCGACGTGATCAGGCTGCTCGGCGCTTGATAACAGGGAGGCAATGGACGTCTCGGGCGTCACCACGGCTCGTCGGCCTGCTCCCGACCGCGGGAGAGAGCGACCGCCAGGCCCTGCTCCTGACTGCCGGGGGTCACTCTTGGCCACGCGTTGCTCTGGTTCCGCCTGCTCCCGCAGCGCGCTCATCTGCTGCTTGACCTCCGAGTTCGCATCGGCATCCGAGTCCAAGAGGACTGCGACATGCGCGGCGACCAGCCGGCCGGCAGCAACGTCCACCTGGCGGCGGGTAATGGCTGGTGCCGGTGCAGACTCGGTGCTCGTATCGGATTCCTGCCGCGACGCGCTGCGTGGCAGCGGCCTTGTGCTCGAGGAACCTCGGACCGCGCGCCTTCAAGGGGATACCCGGTGAGGTGCGCGTCTATCGGCTTGTCGGACCGGCGACCGGGCTGCGACGAGGGTATCCTCACATGATCCGCGTGCGTGGAGAGAACATGTGTCTCGCAGACGGTCCCGCCGCGTCCCAGGAACGCCCTGTCTTCGGTGAGCGCCCCGCCGGAGGAGCGCATCGCTGAGCCGGCGGGGAGCATGATCCTCGCGGTGTCGGACGTGATCGAGATCGTTGCCGGTCCGTTCGACCGCTTCCAGCTTCTCGCCGGCTTCGTCAAGGCGTTGCGCGCTCTGCGCGGCGTGCGAGAGGTCACCATGCGACAATTCGTCCGCGGGATGGTGACGCTCCGTCTCCGCTACTCGGATCCGATCGCGCTCGTCACGCGTCTCGAGGGGCTCACCGACTTCGTGGCCGAGATCGTGTCGAGCTCGCAAAAGCAGATCGAGGTTCGCGTCCGACCGCGTGACGACGTGCCGCCCGCCCGCTCGTGATCGGCGGGCTCGTGCCACCGCTCCGGCCCGTCACTCCCAGCACGGCGGCGCGCCGGCCGGCCCGCCAGGGTCGACTGCTCCTCGCGCTCGACCTCGCCGTCGTATCCCTGCGCGTCGCGATCGCCGTGACCACCTCGCTCGCGCTCTTCCTCGCCGCGTTCTTTGGCTATCTCATCGCGCCGTTCGTCGTGCTCATCGTCTTCATCGCTCTGTACGCGCTGGTCGATCGCCAACGCGTCCGTAGCCGCCTGGAGCTCGAGCGACGTCGGCGGATCCTCGACGATCCCGTGCCCGACCCGATCTACGGAGATGAGCAGCGCTGAACGAGAGTTATGTCCTGCCGCTCGACCCCTGGCGACCAGCTCCCCCGGCCGGCCTCCTCCAGCTCATGCCGATCGCCTTCTGGCGCGAGCACCGCGTGCTCCCCATCACGATCCAGGCGGACGCGCTCGTTGTCGTCAGCCCGGATCCGCTCTCGGGAGAGGTCACCTCCGAGATCCGCGCCGCGACGTATCGCGAGGTATGTCGCGCCGTCGCCGCCGACGACGAGGTCGAGTTCTGGCTCTCGGTCACGCTCGGCGAGCGGACCTGGGAGCGCGCGCTGGCGAGGTCGATCCACACGCTCATCCGCCAGGTCGGGCTCACCTCGCCACCTGAGCCGGAGCTGCCTGCGATGCCCGCCCGCGACGTCGACGTCGAAACGATCGCCTCCGCGTTCGGTCTCGCCGAGGACGCCGCGGTCGAGGTGCTCGCGCTCCGGGCGCGCCTCCCGCAGATCCGTCTCGCACGCTACAAGTGTCCGGCCTATCTCTCGGCGATCCTGCCCGCCTCTTTGGCCCAGGAGCTCCGCGTCGTGCCCGTCCTCGCGCACAAGGGTCTCGTCGTTGTCGCGACGCCACGTGTCCCCGGGCTCGCGGCGCGCGAGACGCTGCGGTCCGTCGTGGGCGCGGAGGTCCGTATCGTGCTCTGCGCTCCGAGGGACTTCGCACCCGCGCTGCCGCAGGTGTACGCCTCGACGGAGCCGCCACCGGCCCCGCCGACCATGGATCGCATTTACGAGCGCCTCGTCCAAGCCGGGGGCATCGAGGGCTCTCGCCGCGGTCCGCTCGATCAACTCGCCTCGGTGACCTCCGAGACCCGACTGCAGGCGGCAGTGCGCCTTGGGTACGTTACGCCGGCCGCGGTGCGCTCCGCGACCGCGCAGCTCCTTGGGCTGCGGCCGCAGGAGGCCGAGGACCTGACCGTGGACCGCGGGTCGGCCGAGGCCGTCATGCCCGAACGCTGGCGCGCGTGGCGCTGCGTTCCCGTGGCGCGCGCGGGCCGGGCGACGATCCTGGCGACGGACAGGAGCGCCTCGGCCACGGAGATCGAGGCCGTTCGTCGGTTGATCGGTGCCGCCGAGGTCGTGGTGCGCTATCTCCCCGCGGAGGACCTTGACCGCCTCCTGCGCGACCTGCCGGCGGCGGTCCCCGCCCGCTACGCGATTCTGGACCACCTTGTCGGCTCGGGCATCGTCGCGCCGGACCTTGCGGCGGCCGCGCGCAGGCAGGCCGCGCGTGACGGGGCGCCCCTCGTCACAACTCTCCTCGCCCGAGGCATCATCGAGGCCGAGGACGCGGCGGAAGCCGCCTCCATCTCCGGCGGCCGGCCGTGGATGCACCTCGATCGGTGCTCGCCCGACCCCGCAGCGATCGCCATGGTGGACGAGGCGACGGCGCGCGCGGTGCTGGGGGCGCCTCTCGCGCATCGCGGCGCCGCTCTGCTCGTCGCGTTCCTTGGTGTCGACCCGAGCGTCGGGCGGATCGAGGGGGCCGCCCACGTCGCGGTAGACCCGGTCCACGCGGTCACTTCGGACGTGCACGCGCTGTTCGCTCGCTGGTACGCGGCGCGCGCCATGGTCCCCGACGCCTACGTGCTCTTTGGGCGCAGCCTCGTCGCGCGAGGATCGCTCGCGCCGCAGCAGATCGACCGCGCTCTCGAGGAGCTCAAGCGCGGGGGGACCCTCGACGCGGCGTTCACCGGACGATCGATGCTGCGGGCCGCGCAGGTTGCCATCGCCCTCGGCGCACATCTCGGTATCGCCATCGCAGAGCTCGAGCCGCGTGAGAAGCGGATCCGGACGGTGGACGCCCTCGGCACGGAGCGCACCGAGACGATCCTCGAGGATCCGGTCGATCACGCGCTCGCGCGGCGGCTCCCGCGCGACGTGGCCATCCGGCACGGAGCGGTCCCTGTGGCGGACCGCGGACGCAGCATCGAGGTCGCGCTCGTCGATCCCCTCGACGAGGCGGCATGCAGCGCGGTGTCCGCGGAGCTCGGTCGCCCGATCGCGGTGACCGTCGCGACACGGAGCGAGCTCGAGGCGGCCCAGCGACGCGTGTACGACCGTCCGAGCGTCGGCGAGCGCCTTGTCCAGGCCGGCGTGCTCACGCGCGAGCAGCTTGACCGCGCGCTGGACCTCCACGGCAAGACCGGCGTCCGCGTCGGGGCCGCGTTGATCACGCTGGGGTACGTCAGCGAGATGGAACTCGCCGCGACGATCGCGGAACAGGCCGGTCTCCCGTTCGTCGACCTCTTCTCCGCGCAGCCCGACCCGGCAGTCGCGCGCCTGGTGTCGGCCGAGGTGGCGCGAGAGCGCGGCGTGCTTCCCATCTGGGACGACGGTGAGGCGCTGGTCGTCGCGTCCACCGAGATCCTCGACATCGACGAGATCCGGCGCGTGCCGGGTCTCGAGGGTCGCGAGGCCCTCCCCGTCGTCGTGACCGAAAGCGCGCTGGACCGCGCGCTCAACGAGATCTGGCGTGAGGAGTACGCTCACATCGCCGCGGCTCAGCTGATGTCACGGTCGCCGGAGGATTCGGCGCGGTGGGTCCTCAGCCTCGGTCAGAAGGTGTTCTTCATCGGTCTGATCCTGGCAACGATCGTCGGCATGGTCGTTTCGCCCATAGTGACCGTCACCGTCTACGTGACACTGTCGACGCTCTTCTACGTTGGGTTCTCGGCGTACAAGTTCTATCTCGCATACCTCGGCATGCGGACTACGCTCGAGATCGAGGTCACACCTGGGGACCTCGATCTCCTCGAAGAGCGCGACCTACCGGTCTACACGATCCTCGTCCCCGTCTACCGTGAGGCTCGCGTCTTCCCCATCCTCGCGAAGGCGATCGCGCGGCTCGACTATCCGAAGCCGAAGCTGGACGTGAAGATCCTCCTCGAAGAGGACGACGTGGAGACGATCGACGTGGCCCGCATGTCGGGCCTCCCCGCATACGTCGACCTGCTCATCGTCCCCGGGGGGCAGCCGAAGGGGAAGCCGAAGGCTTGCAACTATGGCCTTATCCATGCGAAGGGCGAGTACGTCGTCATCTTCGACGCGGAGGACATCCCCGAGCCCGACCAGCTTAAGAAGGCGATCGTCGCCTTCCACAAGGGTGATCCGCGACTCGGCTGCGTGCAAGCGAAGCTCAACTACTTTAACCGCGACCAGAACCTGCTGACGCGCTGGTTCACCACCGAGTACAGCATGTGGTTCGACCTGTTCCTCCCCGGACTGGAAGCGAGCGGTGCCCCGATCCCGCTCGGGGGCACGAGCAACCATTTCAAGACGGCGCGGCTGCGCGAGCTGGGTGCATGGGACCCCCACAACGTCACGGAGGACGCCGACCTCGGTATGCGCCTCTACAAGCGAGGCTGGACGACTGCAGTCATCGACTCGACGACGTACGAGGAGGCCAATTCCGAGCTCTACAACTGGATCCGGCAGCGCTCCCGCTGGGTCAAGGGGTACATCCAGACCTATCTCGTGCACATGCGCCGGCCGCTGCGGCTCTACAGGCAGGTCGGCCTGAAGGCGTTCATCAGCTTCCAGTTCGTCGTCGGCGGGACGTTCTTCGGATACCTCGTGAACCCGCTCTACTGGCTCCTCACGGCCACGTGGTTCCTCGTCCAGTGGGGTGTCATCAAGGAGATCTTCCCGTCGCCCGTGTTCTACCTGGGCTCGGTCGGTCTCTACCTCGGGAACTTCGCGTTCACGTATCTCAACGTCGCCGGGTGTCTGCGGCGGCAGTACTACGACATGGTCAAGTATGCCCTCTTGTCGCCGATCTACTGGGCGTTCATGTCGGTCGCGGCGTGGAAGGGGTTCCTCCAGCTCTTCTACAAGCCAAGCTACTGGGAGAAGACAGAGCACGGCCTCTACCGCGGCGCCATCCACTTGCAGACGACCGCGAAGCCGAAGCGGTGACGTCGGTCGCGGCCGCGCTCCGACCGCACTCCGAGGCTCTCGGGTCGGCGCATCCGTCGCGCGTGTACCGCGTGCTGGGCCGGCTCGTCTCGATCCCGGCGCTGTGCGGCTATCTATACGCCGGGCTCGGCCTCTGGCTGGCGCTCGGCCCAGGGTACTTCCAGGGTGACGCGCTTGCGCGCACCGCCAACGCTCTGTACGTCATCAAGTCCCGCGACGCGCACGTTGGCGCGCTCGGGTTCATCTGGAACCCGCTCCCCAGCATCGCGCAGATACCGCTCCTCTTGGTCCTCGATCCGCTCGGGCTCGCGTACCTGGCCGGTCCGGTCCACAGCGTTCTGTTCGGCGTCGGGAGCCTCGTCGTGCTCGACCTGATCCTGCGCCTCCTCGAGGTGGGCCGCTGGCGGCGCAGTGCGCTTCTCCTGATCTACGGGCTGCACCCGGTCGTCGTGTTCTACGCGCTAAACGGGATGAGCGAGATCCCCTTCTTCTTCTTCATCCTGGCGGCGACGCACCAGTACCTCCGCTGGGCCCGCGGGTCCGGCGCCGGCGGGCTGCTCCTGTTCTCGCTCTTCAGCGCGACCACCTTCCTCGTCCGGTACGAGGGCCTCGCTTTCTGCGCGGCCGGTGTCATCGCCCTGATGCTGACCTTCCTCTCCGGCAGGGACCTCGAACCCGACCGCCTGGAGGCGATCCTCCTCACGTACCTCGCGCCGATCGCGTACGTCGTGGCCCTCTGGATCTTCTTCAACGCGATCGTCGTTGGTGACCCGCTGTACTTCTACCGATCGAGCGGCAGCAACCTGGCGCAGACGGCGAGCTCCTCGGTCACCCTCGGCGTCGCCGCCCAGTCAGGCGTCGTCGGCTCCCTCACGGGGTCGCTCGGGTACGTGGCGCTGCGGTGGGCGCTCGTGATGCCGGCGGTCATCCCGGTCACCCTGCTGGCCTTCATCCGCGGGGTCTTCCGCGGCGAGCGAGTGACGCTGGCGCTCCTGTGCTTCGCGGCCGCGCTCCCCGCGTTCTCCATGTTCCTCCTGTACTCCGGAGCTCTCGCGCCCTGGCTCCGCTTCTACATTTACAGCATCCCGTTCACCGTCGTGCTGCTGCCGATGGTGCTGGAACCGCTCCGCGCGGCGGGGCGCGCGTGGGCCATCGGTTGGACGGTGTCGTTCGTCCTCCTCCTGGTCGGCGTGCCTGCATCGGTGTACGCGTTGGTCGCGACCGACTTCCACGAGGAGTCCGGGATCGTCGGCCGCCTCCTCGTGCCGGAAGCGTTCCCCGATGCGAGCACATTCGCGACGGAGAGGACCATCGCCGCGTACGTCGACGTTCAGCCCGAGGGGACCGTCGTCCTCATGGACTCGTCCTTCGCGTTCGCCGTGAACCTCTTCGCGCGCGACCACAAGCGGTTCGCTATCACGAGCGACCGCGACTTCAAGGACATCCTCGACCGTCCCGACTCCGGCCTGATCACGCACATCCTGGTCCCGGACCCGCGCAGAGGGGACGCCGTCGGGGCGGTGCTGCCGGAATTCTGGCAGGCCGGCGCCGCGTACGCGCGGCTCGAGCGCGAGTTCGGCGGCAGCGCGCAGTGGCGGCTCTACCGGATCATCCCGGCGGAGGCACGGTGACCGCGGCCGCGGCGCGCTGGGGCGTCATCCTCGGCTTCGGTGGCGCGAGCATCGCGTTCGCGCTATGGATGCGCTCGGTCGGGATCTTTTCGGCCGGCGCCGCCATGATCGCGCTCGAGGCGAGCGTGGGCACCTCGGGCGCGTCGTGGCGTGGCGATCTCGCCCTCGATCTCCCTCCGCTCCCGGTCCTGTTGGCCATGCCCCTGGCCAGCCTGCCGGCGCTGCGGTGGGATCCGATCGCGCCGGTGATCGTGAGCGCGGTCGCGGCGGGCGCCACGGCGTGGTGTCTCCTGCGGTCGCTCACAGCGCTCGGTCTGGGCGCCGCGCTCGCGACCGTCCTCACGCTCGCGGCCGCCCTCCATCCCGTATGGCTGTATGCCGCGTCGTCCGGTAGCGGCAGCGTCGTCGCCGCCGCGCTCCTCATCCTCGGCCTGCGGCTCTACGGGCAGTGGCGACGGACGGCCGACGTGCTCGCGCTGGCGGGCTCGTCGTTCGTCATAGCCTTCGCGGGGCTCGCGCGATACGACGCCTTCGTCGTGGGCCTTGCCCTCGCGGCGATGATCGCCCTGCGGCCGCGCGGCATCGGCGAGGACGAGGGTGCTACCGCGCTCGCGATCGCCTACGCGGCGGCGGTCGTCGGCGTCCTCGGGCTGTGGGCCGTCGTGAGCGCTCTTGTGACGGGCGATCCACTCGCGTTCGTGGCGCGCTCCCGGGCGGCGTTCGCACCGCCGCCCGCATCGGATCCGCCGATCCACGTCCTCCTCGTGCTCGTCCCCGCGGTCGCTCTGGCCTCGGTGGCCCTCATGGCGCGGCGGCCCAGCGCGGCCACGGTCGCGCTGATGGTGACCGCGTCGGCGGCGGTGGTCGCATCCATCGTGAGCGGGGCCGTCCTCTCGCTCGACGCCGTGGTGCCGCTCGTTCCACTCGGCACGATGGTCCTCGGTGAGCTCGCGGAGACCGGCCGGTCTCCGGCGAGGGCGCTCGTCGCGCTCGGCGCCGCCGGTCTCGTCGCATGCGGCGGCGCCGCTGTGGCACTGTCGAGCGACTGGGGCGAAGGGCATCGCGCCATCGTCGAGGCCGCCCGCGGAATCTATAATCCGATGTGGGTGGGGGAGCGCGACCTCGCAGCATCGATTCGCACCATTGGCGGCCGCGTGCTGCTCGATCCGAGGACGAGCGCGGTGCCCGCGCTCCTTGCTGCGTCGCCCGAACGAATCGTCACGCTGACCGAGCGTCCCGGCGGCCCCGGCCCCACCGTCGCCGGGCTCGCCGACCTCGTCGTCGTGCGCACCCCGAGCGGTCACGGCGCTGCCGACCGGATCGCCGCCGCTTGGCCGACGCTCTACGACGGCGGCGCAGGCTGGGCGGCGCTCGTCGGGGCCTTCCCCGCGAGCGGGGAAGCGGCGGAGTTCCGGCTCTACCGCGTGACCGTTGTGTCCGTCCGATGAGGAAGCTGCTGCTCATCCCGCTCGTGGCGTGGGCGGCGCTTGTTCCGGCCGTGGCGTCCGACGCGCGCGACTTCCCGCCGCCCACGCCGTTCGAGCGGATCGCGCTGTCGCAGCTCGGCTACTCGAACACGACCCTGCGTGGCGAGCTCGTCGGCACGGACTTCTTCATTCCGGGCCCGGCCGACTTCCTCCTTGGCGGCACGAGCTTCCTCGACCTCGACATCGTCCCATCCCAGCTCCTCGCGAAGGAGTCCTCGATGGTCGTCCTGTGGAACGGCGTGCCGATCCACGGACGTCAGATCGCCGCGGGGACAGGACAGGCGGAGCGCGTGTCGATCCCCATCTCGCTGGACCGTA
>JBKJQC010000086.1:0-3029 GCA_046593995.1 Polyangiales bacterium | reverse complement strand
CACCGAGCGCATCGCGTTCTGGGTCGACCTCCCCGAGGCGTACGTCACGTATCACAAGAGCTACGTCGAGAGCGTGTGGTGGGGGCTCTCTGAGCTCTTCAAGAAGGGCCTGCTCTACCGCGGCCACAAGGTCGTCTGGTGGTGGGCCCAGGGCGGCACCGCGCTCTCGAGCGCCGAGGTCGGCCTCGGCTACAAGAGCGTCGACGACCCGTCGTGCTTCGTCCGCTTCCCCCTCGTCGACTTGCCGAAGGGCGCCCCCGAAGGCCTCGCGCTCGCTGCCTGGACGACGACCCCGTGGACGCTCCCGTCGAACATGTACGCCGCGGTGAAGGCCGATGCGCAGTACGTCGCGGTGAAGACCGCGAAGGGCCACGTGCTCATCGCGGCGCCCCTCGCCGACGACTTCGCGAAGAAGACCAAGGGCGAGCGCGTCGAAGGCTTCAGCGTCACCGGCAAGGAGCTCGACGGCGCGCGCTACCAGCCGCCCTTCGATCTCTACGCGAAGGATCACGCCAGCGAGACCGCGAACGGCGAGGCGAAGTACTGGCGCGTGCTCGTCGAGGACTTCGTCACGCTCGACAGCGGCACCGGCATCGTCCACATCGCGCCGGCCTTCGGCGAGGACGACAACCGCGCGTTCAAGAAGCTCTCGACGCGCCTCGGCGGAGACCTCGAGCTCTTCTGCGCGATCGACAGTGACGGCACCTTCCAGCCCGGCACCGGCGCGTGGGAAGGGAAGTGGGTCAAGGACGCGGACAAGCTGATCTTGAAGGATCTCGAGGCGCGCGACATCCTCTTGCACCACGAGCTCTATCGCCACGACTACCCCTACTGCTGGCGGGCCGACGAGGATCCGTTGATCCAGTTCGCGCGCCCCGCGTGGTTCATCCGCACGTCCCACAAGGATGACGCGATCGCGAACAACCGCGCCGTCGACTGGATGCCCGGCCACATCAAGGAAGGCCGCTTCGGCGACTTCCTCGCGAACAACGTCGACTGGGCCCTCTCGCGCGAGCGCTTCTGGGGCACGCCGCTCAACGTCTGGGTGTGCGAGAACGACGAGACGCACATGCGCGCGCCGTCGAGCGTGAAAGAGATCGAGGCGCTCAACCCGCACGCATTCGATCATTTCCACGCCGCAAAAAAGGCCGATCCGTCGCTCAACCCGCACCTCGTCGTGCACAAGCCGTGGATCGATCAAGTCACGATCCCGTGCGCGCAGTGCAAGGGCACGATGAAGCGGGTCACCGAGGTCATCGACTGCTGGTTCGACTCGGGCTGCATGCCCTTCGCCCAATGGGGCTTCCCGCACGCGTCCGGTAGCACCGAGCTCCTGCAGAAGGCGTGGCCCGCAGACTTCATCAGTGAGGCCATCGATCAGACACGCGGCTGGTTCTACTCGCTCCTCATGATCTCGACGCTGGTCTTCGACGAGAAGACACGCGCCCAGTTCCACCTCGACACCACGTCGAAGGCGCACCCCTACAAGACCTGCATCGTCCTCGGTCACGTCGGCGACAAGGAGGGGAAGAAGGAGTCGAAGAGCAAGGGGAACTACACGCCGCCCGAGGTGATCCTCGATCGCGTGCGCATGGAGTTCGCCATCGTCGACGACACGCAGACCGGCGTGAGCCTCCCGGCCGGCGAGTGCGCGATCGCGCGCGAGGACATGGATGGCCTCGACCTGCAGGACGGCACGAATGTCCGCCTCTATCGTGGCGATCTGAAGGACGCGCCTGTACGCGAGCTCGTCATCAAGGCGCACAAGAAGCTCCCGCGTCGCGTCGTCGTGCTCAACCCGGCCGATCGCGACGCGCTCTCAGCCGTCGTCCACCCGAAGGGCCTCGACGTGAAGCCCGTCGAGGTCCCGCGCATCGCGCCCGCCGAGCGCGTGTTCGTGGAGGATCCCGCGACGCCCGCCCCCGGCGCCGACGCGTTCCGCTGGTTCTTCTACGCGTCGAGCCCGCCGTGGACCAACACGCGCCACAGCCTCTCGAACGTGCGCGCGTACCAGAAGGACTTCGCGATCAAGCTGCGAAACGTCTTCAGCTTCTTCACCATCTACGCGAACCTCGACGGCTTCGATCCGCGCAAGCACCAGCGCGAAGGGCGCCCGACCCACGTCCTCGATCGCTGGGTGCTGTCCGAGCTCGCCCTAGCGAACCGCGCGATGGTCGAGCACATGGACAAGTACGAGGTCTACGACGCGGCGCAGACGCTGATCGGCCTCACCGAAGCGCTGAGCAACTGGTACGTGCGCCGCTCGCGCGAGCGCTTCTGGGCGTCGGGTGACGCGTCGAGCACGAAGGACAAACGCGAGGCCTACCGCACGCTCTACGAGGTGCTCGTCGCGATGGCGAAGCTCGCAGCACCCTTCGTCCCGTTCCTCGCCGAAGAGATGTACCGGAACCTCGTCACCCCGTTCTTCCCGAACGATCCGCCGAGCGTGCACCTCACGGATTACCCCACGGTGAACGAAGCGGACGTCGATCGCGCGCTCTCGAAGGAGATGGGCGACGTGCGCTCGGTGGTGTCGCTGGCGCTACAGGTCCGCACCGCAGCGAAGATCAAGGTCCGTCAGCCCCTCGCCGCGGCGACCATCATCGTCAACGACGCGGCGCGGGACGGGATCCTGAAGAACCAGGCGCTCATCGAGGACGAGGTCAACGCGATCCCCAAGGTCGTGGGCCCCGATCACGCGAACGAGTTCGTCACCTTCAAGCTGAAGCCGAACTTCCGCGCGCTCGGCGCCCGCATCGGCAAGCACGTGCAGGCGGTCAAGGCCGCCCTGGAGAAGGTCGACGCCGCGGCGCTGCGTACCGAGCTCGTCACGAACGGGAAGGCCACCCTCGCGGGCGTACTGATCGACGGTCAGCCCCTCGAGGTCACGACGGAGGACGTCGAGGTGCAGGTCATCGCGCGTGAGGGCTTCGCGGCCGCCGGCGATCGCGCCGGTGGTGTCGTCCCCGACACGCGCATCACCCCCGAGCCCGAAGAGAAGGGGCTCGCGCGCGAGCTGTTGAACCGCC
>JBKJQC010000051.1:0-7178 GCA_046593995.1 Polyangiales bacterium | reverse complement strand
GATCGCGACGTGTGAAGATCACACTCCACTCGCTGCACCCCGAGTTCCCGCCGAGCCTGCGCTTCCCGCGCGGGCCGGATCACGTCGAGGCGGTCGGTCCCTGGGCCGATCGCCTCGCTGCGCTTCCGGCCGCGGTCGCGATCGTCGGCACGCGGAGACCCGCGCCGGACGCGTGGCGGTTCACGTACTGGCTCTCGGCGTCGCTCGCGAGCGTGGGCGCGACGATCCTCAGCGGAGGCGCGTACGGCATCGACGCGGCGGCGCACGAGGGGGCGCTCTCGGTCGGCGGAGCGACGATCGCAGTGCTCCCGAGCACGCTCGATCGCTTCATGCCGGCGGGGAACTCCGCGCTCTTCCGACGGATCCGCGCCACCGGCGCGCTCGTCTCGATCGCGCCGGCCCATCTCGGAGGTCGCTCGGAGAAGCCGTACTACCACGAGCGGAACGCCGTCATCGCAGCGCTCGCTGCCGAGGTCGTGGTCGTCGCCGCCGGACATCGGAGCGGTGCCATCGTCACCGCCACGGCCGCCGAGAAGCTCGAGAAACGCGTCTGGGTCGTCCCGGGCTCGCCTTGGGACCTCTCGATGCAGGGATGCGCCCTGCAGCTCCTCGAGAACGCGAGAGCGCTCCTGACCCCGCGTGCGCTCACCGACGCGCTCGGGCTCGACGTCGCGCGCGCACGCGACCCACGCGACAAGCGGAAGCGTGACAAGAGCGCCTTCGGGAAGCCGCGCGATGTGCTCTTCGAACGCCCATGGGAGAGAGCACCGTTCGACCCGAACCCGGAGCCACCACACATGGCTCACGCCCCGCGTGAGGAAGGGAGTGACGAGGCGCTCACCAGGGAGGTGGGTCCGCAGGCACTCGTCACCTCGCGGCCACGGCCGGCATCTCCTCTCTCCGCCGCCGCACCCCCGAGTCGAGACGCAGCACGAGAAAGGTCCCGATCGCCGCAGGAAATCACCCTCATCGATGCACTCACCGAGGGTCCCGCCACGATGGACGAGTTGGTCCTCCGTACGGCGCTTCCGGTCGGGCCCGTTCGCACCCTCCTCTTGACGTGGACGGTCGAGGGGGTAGTAAGGGAAGGCCCCGCAGGCCTGTTCCGGTTGTCAAGCCACTGACTTTGCTAAGGAATTCTGAACTCTGATGGCGTCCAAGGGCAACACTCTCGTCTCGGTCGAGTCGAAGGCCGTGGCGAAGGGCAAGGTCTCGAAGGCCGTGCCCAAGAGCAAGGTCTCGAAGGCCTCGGCGAAGAACGACGACGAGCCCAGGGCCTCGGCGAAGGGCTGCACGCTCGTCGTGGTCGAGTCGCCCGCCAAGGCGAAGACGATCAAGCGCTACCTCGGCTCCGCCTACCAGGTCCTCGCCTCCAAGGGGCACGTCTGGGACCTCCCGAAGAAGTTCGGTATTGACATCGAGAAGGGCTTCCAGGAGTCCTACGAGGTCATCGAGGGGAAGGAGAAGACCCTCAAGGAGATCAAAGAGGCCGCGCAGGACGCCGACCAGATCATGCTCGCGACCGACCCCGACCGCGAAGGCGAGGCGATCGCGTTCCACCTGGCGCAGGAGCTCAAGTCGTCGAAGAAGCCGACGCGTCGCGTGCTCTTCACCGAGATCACGAAGACCGGTGTGAAGCACGGCGTCGACAACCCGCGCGACCTCGACGAGCACCTCTACGACGCGCAGCGCTGCCGGCGCGTGCTCGATCGCATCGTCGGCTACGACGTGTCGTCGCTCGTCTGGTCGAAGCTCGCCTTCGGCCTCTCGGCAGGTCGCGTGCAGAGCGTGGCGCTGCGATTGATCGTCGACCGTGAGCGCGAGATCGAAGCGTTCGTCCCCGAGGAGTACTGGAACCTCGGCGCCCGCCTCACCGCCACCGACGGCGCCGGCAAGGGCAAGACTGCGTTCTCGGCCCGCCTGCACATGTGGGACGGCAAGACGGTCGCCAAAGAGAAGATCGCCGACGAGAAGACCGCCCGTAAGATCGAGAGCGACCTGAAGAAGGCGACGTACAAGGTCGCGAAGGTCACGAAGTCGGAGCGCCAGCGCAAAGCTGCCGCGCCCTACACCACGTCGAAGCTCCAACAGGACGCGGCGAACATCCTGCGCTTCCCGGCCAAGCGCACGATGCAGGTGGCGCAGGGGCTCTACGAGGGCGTCGAGCTCGGCAAGGAGCTCGGGCAGGTCGGCCTCATCACGTACATGCGTACCGACTCGGTCCGCGTGAGCGACGATGCGATCACCGCGGTCCGCGAGTACATCCCGCAGACGTTCTCGAAGCAGCACCTCCCCGCGACCGCGAACGTCTACAAGTCGAGGAAGAGCGCGCAGGAAGCCCACGAAGCGATCCGCCCGACGAGCCTCGAGCTCCCCCCCGAGACGGTCGCGAAGTGGCTCAAGCCCGAGCAGCTCAAGCTCTATCGCCTGATCTGGAACCGCTTCGTCGCCTCGCAGATGAACCCCGCGGTCTACGACCAGACCGCGGTCGACATCGACGCGCTCTCGGGTGGGAGCGGCAGCAGCACGCACAACCTCCGTGCGACCGGTCGCATCCTCAAGTTCTCGGGGTGGCTCGAGGCCTACGCGAAGAAGAAGGAGGCCGACGAAGAGGCGGTCACCGAGCTCGCGGGTGAAGACGAAGGCGAAGCCGGCGAGAAGCTCGCCGAGCGCCCGGCACGCGAAGAGAAGGAAGACGACGCGGAGCTCCCGCCGCTCGAAGAGGGGGAGATCCTCGCGCTCGTCGAGCCGCCAGGCGTGCTCGCGGAGCAGAAGTTCACGCAGCCGCCGCCCCGGTTCAACGAAGGTTCGCTCGTGCGCGCCCTCGAAGAGCGCGGCATCGGCCGCCCGAGCACCTACGCCGAGATCATCTCGAAGGTGCAGGCGCGCGACTACGTCGAGAAGCCCGACGGCCGCACGTTCAAGCCGTCGGAGCTCGGGAAGATGGTCGTCGACGGCCTCGTCGAAGCCGCGCTCGATTTCATGGATCCGGACTTCACCGCCTCCATGGAGGAGGAGTTCGATCGTGTCGAGCAGGGGACGCTTCCCCGCGCGAAGCTCCTCGAGACTTTCTACAAGAAGTTCAAGAAGCAGCTCGACTCCGCGAAGAAGCTGAAGCGCTGGACGCCCGAGCCGTCGCCCACGAGCGAGGTGTGCGAGCTGTGCGGCAAGCCGATGCTCAAGCGTTGGTCGAAGCGCGGCTGGTTCCTCGGCTGCAGCGGCTACCCGAAGTGCAAGGGCTCGCAGCACCTCGAGCTGGACGCCGAGGGGAACCTCGCGACCGCGAAGCCGGTCATCACGGAGTGGCTCTGCGAGCTGTGCAAGCGGCCGATGGCGATCCGCAGCGGCCGCTACGGGCAGTTTCTCTCCTGCACCGGCTACCCCGAGTGCAAGAACGCCGGGCCGCTCCCGCTCGGCGTGAAGTGCCCGAAGTGCAAGACCGGTGAGCTCATCGAGGTCCGTCCCGCGAAGCGCGGTGGACGCACGTTCTACGGCTGCTCGAACTACAAGAACGAGTCCGTGAAGTGCGACTTCAAGCTCTGGCAGAAGCCGATGCCCGAGCCCTGCCCGTCGTGCGGCGCGGACTTCCTCGTCCGCGGCGGAACCAAGACGAAGCCGATGATCACGTGCGTGGCCGAAGGCTGCGACTACAAGCGCGAGGTGACCGAGGAAGAGCTCTCGGGACCGCGGCTCGAAGCCGCCGAGAGCGCGACGGCCTGAACGCGGCAGTAGGGACTCGGCTCCTCCGCGTCGGGCGGCGCGCGCGGCTCGGGTCCTGCACTGCTTCGCGGCATGCCCGCGTGGACCTCCGTCGTCCGCGAGACCGCGCGCGACGCGGTCTCCGGGACCCTCGGCGCGTGGATCGACGAGCGAGGCTCCGTCGACCCCAGGCAGCTCTCTGGTTACGAGGCGCGTCCGTCGTCCTACGACGCCCCTCCACCGCTCCCGACGCGCGTCCTCGTGCGCGCGGTCGCCGGGACGATGACCTTCGGTCTGCGGATCGCTGCGCGCGCAGTACGTCTGGCGCTGGTCGTGCTCGGACGTGGCTGAACGCTACGTAAAGGCTCTGCCGCGATCGCCGGTCTCGACTGTGCCGCCGGGCACCACGCAAGCGAGCGAACGGTGCATGTGGCGTGCTCTCGTGGAACAGTCGAGCCTGCCGGAACAATGTTGTCGCGGGCACGATGACTGCTCCGTGCGCAACCCGGACCGCGCGACGTGCGCGGGATGGGGGGAATCATGAACGACGGAACGAACACGGGGACTCGTGCGCGCGGTTTTGCAGCCATGACGCCGGAGCAACGGCGCGCGCTCGGGAGCAAAGGGGGCAAGACCGCCCACGAACGCGGGACTGCGAACAAGTTCAACTCGGACACCGCGACGGTCGCCGGCCGCATCCCGCACGTGCGCGGGACGGCACACCGCTGGACGAGCGACGAAGCCCGCGAGGCGGGTCGGAAAGGTGGAACCGCGCGGCGCAGTCGGCAGTCGATGGCGCGCGCGAGCTAGCTCACGGTCTGCGGTCTGCGGTCTGTGGTCTGCGGTCTGCGGTCTACGGTCGAGAGCGAGAGGGAGAGCGCGGGAATGGGAACGGCGCGGTCCCGAGGGGGATCGCGCCGTTCTTCTTCTCGAACCGTAGACCGTGAGCCGCAGACTGTGAGCCGCGTGAGCCGCGGAGACCGTGCAGCCGCGTGCAGCCGGACTACTCCTTCATCTGGCGACGCATCTTGCCGAGCGCCTGCTCCTGGAGCTGGCGGATGCGCTCGCGCGACAGGTTGTACTTGTCGCCGATCTCCTTGAGCGTGAGCTCGTCCTCGTCGTCGAGGCCGAAGCGCCAACGGATGATGCGCGACTCGATCGGGGTGAGCGTCGTGAGCAGACGACGGACCTCGTCGTGCCACTTCGCGGACACGATGTTGTCGTACGGGGTCGTCGCGTTCTCTTCTTGGAGGAAGTCGATGAACTTACGACCGTCCTCGTCGCCGACCGGGCGATCGAGCGAGAACGGCGTCTCGGCCCAGAAGCCCTTCACGCGCTCGAGCTTCTCGGCGGGAATCCCCGTCTCCTTCTCGAGCTCCTCGGTCAACGGCTCGCGCCCCGTGCGCGCGATGATCGTCTGCGTCGCGCGCATCACGCGGTTGTAGGTGTCGAGCATATGGACCGGGATGCGGACCGCGCGCCCCTTGTCTGCGAGCGCGCGACTGATCGCGTGACGGATCCACCACGATGCGTACGTCGAGAAGCGATACCCGCGCGTGTGATCGAAGCGCTCGACGGCCTTCATCAGACCGATGTTCCCCTCCTGGATCAGGTCGATCAGGGGGAGGCGGCCGCGGTTGTAGCGACGCGCGATCGACACGACGAGGCGGAGGTTCGCCGCGACGAAGCGGTTCTTCGAACGCAGCGCCGCGTTGTGCGCGGTCTCGACGCGATCGAGGTACTTCTTGTAGTCGCGGGTCTGCTCCATCGAGCCGTGACCCTTCGAGTTCTCGTCCTCGACTTCGTCGTCGAGGACCGTCTGACCGAGGCGACGCGCCTCGTTCTCGGCGTTCTCGATCCAGAGGCGATCGCTGTCGGCGATGCGGAGCTTCTTGCCGAGCTCGAAGAGCTGCTTCTCCCACTTGGCGCCCGGCTTCTCGGGCTTCGGCGCCTTTGCGGCGGCCGCCTTCCTCTTGGCGTCGGTCTTCTTGGTCTCGACGACGCCAATCTTCTCGGGAGCAGGGCGCTCGCCGACCTTGTCGAGCGACGGCATCGACATGCCGAGCTTCTTCACGTCCGCGAGCTCGGGGAGCGCGGCGAACTCGGCGAAGTCCTTCTCGAGCCCGCCCATCACGTGCTCGAACACCTGGGTGAACGAGAAGATGGCGACCCACTGGTTCGCCTCGCAGCGCTCGACCTCCACCGCGGCGGCGATCTCCTGCTGGTGCGTCATGACGGCGTGCGTCGCCATCTCGCGGAAGTAACGCGAGAGCATCGAATCGCCGCTCGTGTCGTCGTCCTTCTTGAAGACGGCCTCGACCGGGGGCGCGCGCAGCTCTTCCGTGATCTCGGCGAGGCTCGGCTCGGCCGATCCGGGCGTGAACTCCTCCTCTGCGTCGACCGTGGTGTCACCCGGCGGACGAAGCGGGGCCTCGTTCGGGGCGCGCGCGATGGGACGCGCCGCGCCCTGCTCGCGGCGACGACGCGCCGAGGGGAGGATCTGCGGGGCGTTCGCGCGCCGAAGCGGCGGCGCCTTCGGGCCGAGCATCTCCCCGATGGGTAGGTCGTCATCCATAGGCCGCATCGGCGGCACGACCACCAACGGCGTCTTCGCCTTGGCAGCGGGCTTGGCCGCAGGCGTGTACGTCGGACCGGCGTGCGCGGCGCGATGCGCTGGCGCGCTCGCGGTCTTCCGCACCCGATTCGGGGTCCTCTCCGTTGCCGTGGCCTTCTTGCGCATCGTGCTCGCGTTCATTGCCGTCTCCCGAGAGGCTCCCGTCTTGCGACGAGGCTTCCCCTTCGTGTCCTGCTTCTTGGCTTCGCGGCCCCCACCCCGTCGGACGGGCACGGACGACGCCGCTTTCGCGGTGGTCTTCCCTCGCCGCGTGGCGCGTTCCGTCTTGGAAACGCCGGACTTGCGCGGCCTCTTTTCTCCTTCCGGAGATGTGCGTTGCTGTAGTCGCCGCATGGGTTTCGCTTGCTCGTCGTCTTCGGTGCGGTAGAACGTTTCTCGACAGGCGCGTGCATGGGAGAGAGCCCCCGCGCGCGAACCGGTGAACGGAGTCACCCGTTCTGGCTGCAACGCATGTGCCCGCGCCTCTTCACGAAGAGGTACGCGGCGATGGGTGCATGGCGCGATACGTGCGCGATCACCCCAACGGACTCGCCGAGACGACCGGCGGCCAGTTCCTTGGACCGTCGCTCCGTGATCGCCAGTCTTGGATTCGTCCACGCGCAATCGGCGGCCGCCCCGTTCGACGGACACGTCGAAGAGCGCTTGGTGCGAATTGCATGCGAACGCGGACGGCTCGCTCCAAATGCGTCGGCCCGCCCGAGAGAACGGCGCCAAAGGAAAGCTTTCAGCAGAGCAACGTGGGGCCGAAGCGCGTGGTCGCAACCCCTCGGCGGCCAGGATAACGAGCAGCACCTTGGGGAGAATGGCCGCGCTCTTTCCGCTCCGCGCAGCGCTCGGGAGACCG
>JBKJQC010001234.1:0-5668 GCA_046593995.1 Polyangiales bacterium | reverse complement strand
CTCCCACTCCGCCTCGGTCGGCAGACGGCCCCCCGCGAACTTGCAGAAGCCATCGGCCTGCGCCCACGACACGAAGATCACCGGATGATCGGCGAAGCGCTGATCGCCGTAGTACTGCGGTCGCGACTTGGAGCTGGAGAGCGACGGCGGAGCGCACTTCCCTGCGCTCACACACGCGGCATAGCGCGCGTTGGTCACCTCGTAGCGATCCAGCTCGAACGCTCCGCCGCTCACGACGTGCGTCGGCGCCTCGTCCTTTGCCCCCTTCTCCGAGCCCATCGTGAACGTGCCCGCAGGCACCTTCACACGCGTGGGGTCGAGCGCCGGAGCGGCCTTCGGTGCCGCCGTCGCGGCGGTGTGATGAAGGAAGGGAGTGGCAGCGAGGATCGACACTGCTGCGATCGCGAGGAGCGGGAGGGGCGTGCGCATGACGAGCGGCTGAGCAGGTGGCGTGCCACGACGATCACACGAGAATACGAGCGCTGCCCTTCCGCGATGGCACAACTCTGCTCAGTGCCTGCGCGCGGTGTTGCGCCACGCGCGCCTCGAAGCATGGGCCACCGAATCAGCTACGCTGCGCCCCGGCATGTCGCAGCGGCTTCGCTTCGGACTGATCCCGGACTCCGAGCAGGGGTACTCGGCGGCCGACGAATTCGCGGCGAGCCTCTCGGCCGTGCTCGACGTCCCGGTCGAGGTGCACCGCGCGATCGACTACCGCGTGCTCCTTGCGTCCCTCGAGCAGGGGCGCATCGACTTGGCGTGGGTTCCGCCACTCGGGGCGGCGCGTGCGCTCCGTCTCGGGACGATCACGGACGTCGCGGTGACGATGCGCAACGGTTGTTCGAGCTATCTCACCGGCCTCGTCGCGCTCGCGGGGGGCAAGGTCTCCTCGATCGCCGATCTGAAGGGCGTGCGGGCCGCGTGGGTCGATCGCGAGAGCGCGTCCGGGTACCTCGTGATCCGTGCTGCATTGCGCGCGGCCGGCGTCCGCATGTTCGAAGCCTTCTCGGAGGAGATCTTCGTGCGCAGCCACGCCGAGGTCGCGCGCGCGCTCACGACCGGTCAGGTCGACGTGGGCGCCACCTGCTTCAACTTCGTCAGCGGCACGATCGAGATCGCGCGCTCGGGCTTCAAGGAGGACGGCGGCGTGAAGGACGACGAGATCGTCCTCCTCGCGCACGCGGGCCCCATCCCGTCGGACATCGTCGCCGCGCACAAGTCCGTGCCCGCTCCCTGGATCTCGGCGATCCGCAGCGCGCTCATCGATGCGCGGCCAGCCGCCGTGCACCTCGCCGCGAAAGCGCTCGTACACGCGGACGGCTTCACCCTGCCGACGAACGAGCATCACGACATGCTGGCCGCGCTGCTCGACATGGTCGACGCGCCGGCGACGATCCCGCCCGCCTCTATCCCGCCGCCGCGCTCTTCGATGAGGTGACCTCGGCGTCGTGACTTGCGGCGGCGCCGCGGCGATCGTTGGCTGACCGCCATGCGTCTTCGCTTCGTTCTCCTCCTCTCGCTCGCGTCCGTGGCCTGCAGCTCCGAGGAGTCGCCGCCGCCGGCGTCAGGCGGCGTCGATCAGTGCACGCGGACCGGCGGCAGCTGCGCGCCGAACTTCCCCTTTCTCTGCGCCGGCGGATTCGTCGAGGCGACGGACGACGCGCGGAAGACCGCGTGTGGCATGTCGATCGGCGAGAATCCCCGCCCGGTGAAGTGCTGCCTCCGCGTCACCACGCCGCCGCAGGACACCGGCGTCGCCGACACGGCGACGAGCGATGCATCGACCGATACGTCGAGCGACGGCTCGAGCACCGATGCGCCGACGAGCGATGGGGCGGGCACCGACGCGATGCAGAGCGACGCGACCGCCGACGGCGGCTGATCGCGCTCCGAACGATTGCTCACGCGCACCAGCGCACGCAGCAGTGCGAAACCTACGCGGCTGCGACGCGCGGTAACGCGCGTTCGATCGCGAGGATCTCCGCTAGGCACACGGAGTGCAGCCGCGGCGTGGCACCGTGCTCACACCCATTACGTTCCCGCTCCTCCACGCGCTCCTCCTCACGACCGCGGAGGAGTCCCCATCACCGAATCGTCCTCCGCAGTGGAACAACGACTATGGCGACGAGGTCCACGTGCGCGTCGGCGAACAGGTCGTCGTCTCGGTGAGCGTCACCGATCCCGACGACGATGCCATCACCATCACGCCGACGAACCTGCCTCCCGGCGCGCACGTCATCCACCAGGACAAGTCGAGCATCACCGTGCGCTACACCGCGGGCGCCGCGGACGTGGGCCCGCGCGAGATCGACTTCGCGGCGTCCGACGGACGTCAGACGATCACGCGCACCGTGCGCGTGCTCGTGCGCGACGACTGGAACAGCTACTTCATGCCGGGAGTGCACTACGCGACGCTCGCGCCGATGGACCGTCAGGCGTGGGGCATGTTCCACGGCGTGAGCACCGAGATCCTCCTCGTCTCGTGGATCCATCGGAACGACAACCGCGGTCCGAGCCACGGGCGTGTCTACGTCGACATGGACGTGCTGCAATCCTCGCGGCCCGGCACCTCGGCCGCGTTCGACATCGCGCTCGGGTTCGATCTCTCGCTCGAGAGGAACCCGGTGCGGCACTTCCTGCTCCCGTACTTCGGGATGACCGGCGGCTGGTTCGTCCAGCGCGATCTCGACGGCGGCAACGTCGCACACCTCACGCCGCTCGGAGGGGTGTATCTCTGGGCCGACAAGAACGTGTTCGTCACGGCGTCCGGCGGGTACATGCTCCCGCTCTCGGGGGAGCGTTTCGCGGATCTACGAGGTTTTCGCGGTACGGCGGGCCTGAACTTCAGTCTGTGGTGACCCCCACCCGGGGTCGACGCGACGAGACGACGCGTTTATCGCGGTGGGCATGATCGAGCTCGAGATCGCGCACGGCGTCGCCACGATCGTCCTGAACGATCCGCGTCGGAAGAACGCCATGACACCGGCGCTCGGCGACGCGCTGCGCGACGCGGTCACGAAGGTGTCGGCCGATCCCGAGATCCGCGCTGTGGTGCTCACCGGCGCGGGCGGCGCGTTCTCCGCGGGGGGCGATCTCGAGATGCTGAGGCGACTGCAGACGACGCCGAAGGAGGAGTCGCGCGACTTCATGCTCTCGTTCTATCGGCGCTACCTGTCGATCCTCGACGTGCCGGTGCCCACCATCGCCGCGATCGAGGGCGCGGCGATCGGCGCCGGTCTGTGCGTCGCGCTCGCATGCGATCTCTGCATCGTGGACGAGGACGCGAAGCTCGCACTCAACTTCGTGCAACTCGGGCTCCATCCCGGCATGGGCGCGACGTATCTCGCGCCACGACGCGCGGGCGCTCAGGCCGGCGCGGAGCTGTTGCTCACCGGTCGCCGCTTCGATGGTCGCGAGGCGGCCCGCCTCGGACTCGCGCTGCGCGCCGTCCCCGGGACCCAGGTGCGCGGAGAGGCGATCGCCCTCGCGCACACCATCGCCACGAACGCACCGCTCGCGATTCGTGGGCTGAAGCGCGGGCTCGCCCTCGATCGCGAGGCCCTCGAGCGCGCGCTCCAGCACGAGGCCGAGGAGCAGTCGACGAGCTACGCGAGCGCCGATCTCGCCGAAGGGCTCGCGGCTGCGGCCGAGCGCAGGAGCCCCCGTTTCGTCGGGAGGTGACTCCGCGCGCGAGGGCGGGTAACAAGGAGCGAATGCGCGCCCTCTTCGTCGTGGTGTCGGTCGCTACGCTCTCCGCGGTCGCCTGCAAGGATCCGCCGAAGGAGGAGCCGAGCACCAAGACCGCGCTCGCCGCCCCCACGGCGAGCGCGTCGAACGCATCGAACGCATCGAGCGCCGTGGCGTCCGCGGCCAACGCGATGGCCTCGGCGTCTCCGTCGGCGAAGGCGGCCCATCCCGAGGAGTGCGAGGTCGAGATCTTCGGGACGGTGACGCTCCCGAAGGACGCGCCGAAGGGGCAGAAGGCCATCGTCTACGTCGCGCAGAACGACTGCCTCGCCGACGACGCCAAGATCCTCGGTCACCAGGCGGCAGGCGACGACGGCAAGTTCATGATCGAGGTCTTTCCGAAGTGGGGGACGGACATCACGATCTGCGCCGCGCTCGACGCCGGCGAGGGGAAGCCCGCCGTCCACTACGCGAAAGCCGCCGGGAAGTTCCACGCCGAGGCCGTCGGTGAGGTCACCTTCAACGAGGTGAAGCTCGACCTCGCGAAGGGGAAGCCGCACGCGTTCCCGAAGGACGCGTCAGACATCACCCCCGCGAAGGCACCGACGGGAGACGGCGGCGGCGCACCGAAGTGACTCAGGCGAAGGTGTTCGCGCGACGCAGCATCGCGACGATCGCCGCGGCGTTCTTCTCGAGATCGTGAGCTTCGAGGCCGATGCTCACGTCGTTCCCGTTCGCATCGCGCACCGTCGCACCGCGCGTCCCCTCGACGGTGCGGATCGCGATCAGGCCGGCGCGCGCACATGCCCGGGCCTCGGCATCGTCGTCGACCACGGCGGCGACCCGTTCGAGATCGAAGAGCTGCCGCTCCACGACCCACGCGAGCGCACGCGCTGCTTCGACGGCACCGTCCGCGATCGTGACCGTGGCGCCGCTCTGACCGAGGCGCGCGCGGCGCTCGGCGGGCGACACCTGCGTGCGCTCGCCGCTGATCCGTGACGCGGCCACCGCTGCGTCGTCGAGGATCGTCCCGGCCGCCACCGTCTCGTTGGTGATCGAGTCGATGATCACGAAGGCGCCCGTGGTCCGGTTCTTCGCGTAGGCGTCCCAGTAGATCGCGCGCTGCGTATGCAACGTGACGCGGCCGATTTCGTTGAGGCCGAGCACGCCCTTCTCGAGCTGGGGAGGCTTGGGCTCGAGCGTCTCCGGATCGGTGACCGAGTGGACGGTCTCGATCCGACCGCGCACGAGCTGGGTCGTGTGCTTGAGGAAGTAGCTGCGCTCCGTGTCGAGCGGACGTTCGTTCATCCACACGACCATCGCGTCGAAGCGATCGCTCGTGCGCGGGAGGTTCGACGGGTGCACGAGCATGTCGCCGCGGCTCACGTCGATCTCGTCGGCGAGGCGGAGCGACACGCTCATCGGCGCGTATGCAGCCGGAATCGAGCCCTCGAAGGTGTCGATGGAGACGACCTTCGACTTGCGCTTGGAAGGGAGCGCGAGGACCTCGTCGCCGACGCGCACGATCCCCGAGGCGACCTGCGCCGCGAACCCGCGATAGGTCAGGTCCGGCCGGATGACGTACTGCACGGGGTAGCGGAAGTCCTCGAGGTTGTGATCCTCCGCGATGGGGATCGTCTCGAGCAGCTGCAGGAGCGTGCCCCCCTGCCACCACGGCATCGCGGTGCTCGCCTGCACGATGTTGTCCCCGCGGAGCGCGCTGATGGGGAGGAAGTCGACGCTGCGGAACCTCGTGGCCATGGTCCCGAGCTTCTCGGTGAAGCCCGCGAGCTCCGCGCGGATGTCGTCGAAGACCTTCTGCTCGAACCCGCGCAGGTCCATCTTGTTCACGCACACGACGAGGTGCGGGATGCCGAGGAGCGACGCGATGTACGCGTGACGGCGCGACTGCGGGAGGATGCCGAGGCGCGCGTCGATGAGGATCAGCGCGACGTTCGCCGTCGACGCGCCCGTCGCCATG
>JBKJQC010001208.1:0-7786 GCA_046593995.1 Polyangiales bacterium | reverse complement strand
CTCGATCTCCGAGCACGCCGCCGAGCTCGGCGCGCAGGCGACGCTCCACGTCCGGGTGGACCGAGAGGAGGTGGAACGTCCACGCGAGGTTGGTCGCCGTCGTCTCGTGTCCGGCGAGCACCAGGGTCATGACCTCGTCGCGCAGCTGACGGTCGGTCATGCCCCGATCGTCGTCGTCCTTCGCCTCCATCAGCATGCCGAGCAAGTCGTCGCCATAGGCGCCGCTCTTCCGCCGCTCCTCGATGATCTTGAACACCATCGCGTCGAGGATCTTCACGGCGCGGCCGAACCGCACGTTCTTCGGTGTCGGGATCCAGGCCGGGATGCGGACGAGCGACTCGGCGTAGTCGTTCGCGTGCTCGATCCCGATGCTGATCGCCTCGCCGACCGCCGCCGCGTCCCCCGCGAGGTCGATGCCGAAGAGCGTGCGGCCGACGATGCGCAGGGTGAGCGCCATCATCTCCGCGTGGAGGTCGATCGTGCCGTCGGGGAGCGTCGCCCACGTCTCGACGAGCTCGCTCGTTTGCTCGGCCATCGTCTTCGCGAACCCGACGAGCCGCTGCCGGTGGAACCCGGGCTGCGCGAGCTTGCGCTGGCGACGCCAGAAGTCCCCCTCGCTCGTGACGAGACCGTTGCCGAGCACCAGCCGCAGCGCATCGTAGAACTGACTCTTCGGGTAGTTCTTCGCGTGGTCGACGAGCACGTGCTTGATCGCGTCGACGTCGTCGATGACGAGATATCGATAGGGGCCGAAGCGGAACTCCGCGATCGGCCCGTGATCGCGCGTTCCGCGCACGAGCATGGTCAGCGGATCGCGCCACAGCTCGAGGAGATTCCCGAGCCAGCGGTTCCCGGGGACGACCGGCGGTGCGAGCGTTGGGTGCGCGGCGGGCGGAGGGTGTGGGATCCCTGCGGAGGTGACGGCGGGTTGCACGGGGCGAGCCTCCAAGATTCGACGTCGAGAAGAAGCCTACTTCGCGCGCACGATGATCACGCTGCCGACGCGCTCCGTCCAATAGCCCTTGGCGAGGCAGATGGCCTCGAGCGCCTGATCCCACGGCACCCCGCGCATCCGCAGCGTGACCGTCCCGGTGACGCCGTCTCCGACGACGATGTTCACCCCCGCGAGCTCGCCGATCAACCGGCAGGTGTTCGCGATGTCCGCCGAGACGAGATCGAGATCGATCTTCTTCGCGTGCTTCGCGCCCGCCGACGGCGTGTCCGTCCCGAACGAGACCGGCGCCTTGGTGACCGGCGGCGCGAGCGTGCGTGACGTCATCGACGCGGCAGGCACCGCCCACGGCGGCAGCACGCTCTCGCTCTGGGTCGCGCGCGGGGATTGCGGCTCCGGCGCGCCACCGCAGGACGCGAGGCCCGAGACCAAGAGCGAGACCAGGAGCACGCGCAGGAGACGGCGCACACCGCAGACGTGCGACATCGAGTCGCGCGTGCGCAATCGCGTCCCACCGCGAGCGATCACTCCTTGAACTCGGCCGGCGACAGACCGTGGCGCTTGAGGAGCTCGTAGAAGTCCGTCCGATTGCGGCCGGCGAGGCGCGCCGCGGCGCTCACGTTCCCGCCCGATCGACGCAGGACCTCGACGAGGTACCCGCGCTCGAACGCGTCGCGCGAGTCTTTGAGCGTCGGCAGCTCCGCTTGCCGTAGCGGCCCGAGCGCGGCGTCGAGCCACGACGTCGGCGCTGCCGCGGCCGGCGCGGGCATCACGGGCGAGGCAGTGAGGCCCGTGAGATGCTCGGGCTGCAGCTCGCTCGACCCGGCGAGGAGCAACGCCGCCTCCATCACGTTCGCGAGCTCGCGTACGTTGCCCGGCCACGGATACCGCAGGAGCTGCTCGACGGCCGTCCGCGACAGGCGGGGGACCGGCAGGCGATGGCGTGCGGCGGCGCGTTCGAGGAAGACCTCCGCGAGGAGCGGCACGTCCTCGGGCCGCTCGCGCAACGCCGGCATCCGCAGGGGGACGACGTGGAGCCTGAAGTAGAGATCCTCGCGGAACCGTCCCGCGGTCACGTCGGCCCGCAGATCGCGGTTCGTCGCCGCGATCACGCGGGCATCCGCGTCGCGTTCGACGGTCGACCCGACGGGGATGTAGCGCTTCTCCTGGAGCACACGGAGCAGCTTCGCCTGCACCTCCACCGACGCATCGCCGATCTCGTCGAGGAAGAGCGTCGAGCCGCGCGCCGCCGCGAACACACCCTCGCGATCGCGCGTCGCTCCGGTGAACGCGCCACGGGTGTGGCCGAAGAGCTCGCTCTCGAGGAGCTCGCGCGGGATCGCCGCGCAGTTCACGGCGACGAAGTTCTTGTCGTTGCGCGGCGAGAGCGCGTGCAGAGAGCGCGCAGCGAGCTCCTTCCCGGTGCCCGATTCGCCGGTGATCAGGACGGTGACTTCCGTGGGAGCGACGCGCTCGATCACCTCGCGGGCGCGAGAAATCGCGGGGCTCGTGCCGACGATGACGTGCTCCTGCGACGTCCCCACCATGCGGCGGAGGCCCGCGACCTCGCGACGCAGCTTCGAGCTCTCGACCGCGTGCCCGAGCTTCTGGAGGAGCTCGTGGTCGTGGAACGGCTTCGTGAGGAACCCGTACGCGCCGCGTTGCATGGCCTCGACCGCCGTCTCGATGGTCCCGTGGGCGGTCAGCATGATCACGGGGAGATCGGGCGAGCGCTTCTGCACCTGCGCGAGGACCTCGAGGCCCGTCGCGTCCGGCAGACGCAGATCGAGGATCATCGCGTCGTACATCCGACGACCGACCTCCGCGAGCCCGTCCTTCGCGGTGCCGCTCGTCGCGACCTCGAACCCTCGGGCCTCGAGTCGCATGGAGAGGAGCGTGCAGAGCTCGACGTCGTCGTCGAGCACCAGGACGGAGGGCTTGTTGGTCATGAGTGGGCCTGAGCGCGCGTGTCGGTGGATTCGTCTGCGAGCGAGTCTGCGAGGGGGATCCAGACCTCGAACGTCGCCATGCCGGGGCTCGGATCGACCAGGAGGACGTCTCCGCCGTGAGCCCGCACGACCTCGCGCGCGAACGCGAGGCCGAGCCCGACGCCGACGCGCGACTGCCGCCCCGGCACTTCCTTCGTCGTGAACGGTTCGAAGATGATGTCGCGGATCTCCTCGGGGATTCCCGGACCTCGATCGCGCACGCGGACGCACGCCCACGGACCGCTCTTCCGCGAGGGGGGCTCGGCGAGCGGAGCCTTCGCGCTCGGCTCGACGATGCGCGTCACCTCGACGGTGTCGCCGTCCTTGGAAACGGAGACGGCGTTGCGGATGACGTTGGCGAGCGCGCGTTCGATCATGGGGCCGTCGAGGCGCGCGAGGGGCGCTGCGCCGGTCGACTCCACAGCAAGTCTCACGCCGCGCGATCCCGCCTCCGTCTCCTCGACGGCGATGGCCTCTCGCAGCGCGTCGTCGATCGACTGCCGCGACTCCACCCGAAGGAGCTTCCCAGCGCGTAGCCGGGAGAGGTCGAGCAGCGTCGCCACGAGCCGGATCTCGGCCTCGCACGCTCGCTGCGCGATGCTGACCACGGACTTCTGCTTGGCGGTGAGCGTGCCCGTCGTGCCATCGCCGAGGAGCGCGAGGGCTTCGCGCATGCGACCGAGCGGGGTGCGGAGCTCGTGCGACACCGAGGCGAGGAACTGTTGCTTCAGCGCGTCGAGCTCTGCGAGCCGGGCGCGCATCCGATCGAGCTCACCGGAGAGCTCGACCACCTCGTGCGGCCCGCTGACGAGAGGAAAGGGGGAGAAGTCCCCCTTGCCGACGCGCTCCGCGGCGCTCGCGAGGCGCGAGAGCGGTACGGTGACGCCACGCGCGACGTACGCCGAGATGAGCCACGCGGCGAGGAGCGCCACGCCTGCGAACGCAGTCCCCTGGAGGATCGAGCGCCGGCCCGTCTGGACGATCGCATCCTCCTTCTGCTCGAGCCGTTGGTGGAGCTCGTAGATGCGTGCGATCCACGCGTTGGTGAGGTCTTCGTCGAGGCGGAGACGCTGCCTCCGTGACTCGGGCGCGCGCAAGTGCGCGCAGGTGTCGCCACGCATGAGATCCTCGGTGAGCTTCACGTAGCGCTGCACGGTGTCGCGGATCGGCTTCGACGCCGCGTTGCCCTTCAGCCGAATCGTCTCTTCGAGCACGCGCTTCGGTGCCACGAACGTCTGCTCGACGAGGCTCTCTTCGAGGCCGTTCTCGCAGTTGTCGATGCCGTGGCGTGCCGCGACCTCGATCGCCCACGCGGCGCGGTGGAGATCTTCTTCTTCGTCGATCGTCGCGAGGTCCCGCTCGCGGACGTCACGGACCTGTCGATAGATGTCCCCGAGGGACGCGAGGACGAGCGCCAGCGCACCGATGAGGACTGCCGCGAGCATCGCGTGCGAAGCGACGAGCCGGGTGACGAGACGCATTCGCTGCTGGTTGTCTCCGCGCTCGCACGGCGGAGGCAAGGGCGAAGTGAACGCGACCATGCCTGTCTGGATCGGCCGACACCGTCGGCCCCAACTGACGGGTGCGACCGACACGCACCTGGACCGCCTGCTCGGGCGACTCGTTATGAGGCGAGGGAAAGTGGTCTGGAGCGGCACGAGACTTGTAGTGACCGCCCGTCCCATGTCGACAGCAGGGACCTCCGAGCGCTTCTGGCAGGCCCGCTATCGCGAGACCATCGCTTCGTGGAAGGGGATGTTCTCGCCGAAGACGCTCCCGGCGGACCTCTCGGCGGGGCTCACCGTCGCGCTCGTGGCGTTGCCGCTGAACCTCGCCCTTGCCATCGCGTCCGGTGTGCCGGCGTCGCTCGGCGTCGTGACGGGCGTCGTCGCCGGCGTGGTCGCCGCCTTCACGGGAGGCTCGAGTCTCGCCGTCACTGGACCGGCGGCGGCGATGGTGCCGCTCTGTTTCGAGATCGTCGCGCGGCACGGCATCCAGGGGTTGATTGTCGCCGGGTTCCTCTGCGGCGTGATCCAGGTCGGCCTCGGCGTCGCGCGCGTCGGCCGGCTCGTGCAGTCGATCCCGGTGTCCGTGGTCGCGGGGTTCATGTCCGGCATCGGCCTCCTCATCCTCGGCGGTCAGCTCCCGCGCCTCCTCGGCCTGCCGAAGGAAGTGAAGACGATCACGGCGGTCTTCAAGGCTCCCTCGCTGCTCTCGTCCATGCACGTGACGGGCCTCCTCCTCGGCCTCGGCGTTCTCGCGGCGATGCTCACCCTCCCGCGGATTTCCAAGAAGATCCCCGCCGCGCTCATCGCCCTCTCGGTGGTCACGACGATCGCCTTCTTCATGAAGTTCGATCTGTCGGTCGTCGGAGCGATCCCGCGCAGCATCCCGATGCCGAAGCTCCCGAGCTTCTTCTCGGTCGACCTCACCGCGCTCCTCCCCGAGGTCATCGCGCTCACGGCGCTCGCCTCGATCGAGTCGCTCCTCTCGGCGGTCGGCGTGGATGCGATGGCGAAGACCCCGCGTCACTCGAGCGATCAAGAGCTCATCGGGCAGGGCCTCGCGAACATGACGTCGGCGATGTTCGGCGGTCTCCCCGTCACGGGCGTCATCGTCCGCTCGTCGGTTGCGGTGCAGTCCGGCGGCAAGACCCGGATGACCCCGGCGTTCCACTCGGTGGCGCTGCTCGCGATGATGATGATCGCGGCTCCGATCGTCTCGCGCGTGCCGATCGCCGCGCTCGCCGGGCTCCTCGTCTTCATCGGCCTCCGCCTGCTCGAGTGGCGCGAGCTGCGGAAGATGTGGAAGATCTCGCGCTTCGAGGCGTTCGTCTTCGTCGCGACGATGCTCGGCATCGTGCTCTCGGACTTCATCGACGGCGTGCTGATCGGCGTGGTCCTCGCGCTCGTCTACTTCGCCCACACGCAGCGACAGCTCGGCGTCTCGACGATCGCGGTCGACGAGCCGGAAGAGATCACGCGACTCCTCGGGAGCGGTGAAGTGGCGGCGCCGCGCATCGGCGTCGTGCGCATCGACGGGCCGATCTTCTTCGTGTCGCACACGGGGCTCGAGGAGCTCGCGTCGCGCAAGGATCTGCCCCCCTTCCTGGTCTTCGATCTCGCGGGCGTGCCCCTCATCGACGTCACCGGCATCGAGACCCTGCGCGCGCAGATCGCGCAACTCTCCGATCGCGGGACGAAGGTCCTCGTCGCGCGCGCCTCGAAGGCCGTGCAGGATCGGATGGACCGCGCGAAGCTCCCCGAGCATTTCTACGGCCAGCGCTCCTATGACACGGTCGCGGACGCGATCGCCTCGCTCGGCCCGGACTCGGTCAGAGGCGCCTCGACGCCCCCGCCGGCGTCGTCCGCACCGAAGGCCGACGTCGTCCACGCTTGAGGGGTTCGAACGCGAGGCAGTACCACCCGTCGCGCTCACGGCGGTCGCGGCACACGAGCCCGAATGTCTCGAACGCGTGCTCCACGCGCGCCGCGTCGGTGAACCCGGACACGACGAGCGTTCGTTCCGTCCGGGCGACGAGCTCCTCGGCCAGGGCGACCAGCGGTTCGAGGTAGAGGTTCGCGACGACGAGGTCGAACCGTCCGCGCGGGAGCGCCGTGCGGACCGGGATCACCGCGTGGTGTGCCGCGACGTTAACCCGTGCCGTCGCACGCGCCAGCGGATCGACGTCCGTCGCGACGATGCGCTCGGCGCCGAGACGCTCGGCCACGAGCGCGAGGATGCCGGTGCCGGTGCCCACGTCGAGGACCGTCCGGGGCGCACGCGCCGCGAACCTTCGCTCGATCGCTTCCACGCAGAGCACCGTCGTCGGGTGTACGCCGTCGCCGAAGGTGAGCGACGCATCGAGTGAGAGCACATGGCGTCCGGCGTCGTCGCGCGTGCGTGGAGCGCGCCCCGGGGCGCGCGTGTCGACGACGAACGCGGCGCCGATCGGGCGTGGTGGACCGGCGACGAGCCACGTCGCCTCGACCAGCCGCGCGCGGAGGGTCGCGGCCTCGCCGAGCGCGTCCCGCAGCGCGCCCGTGGCGGCGCGTCGCGTCGAGGCCGGCATCCACACGACGACCTGACGCTTGCCTCGCGGCGCGCCACCATCCTCGTCGCGGAGCTCGAGACCTTGCGCGCCGAGCGCCCACGACGCCGCCTCCGCGCGCGGCAGCAACCGCGTCGGGACCTCGACGACGATCTCGACCACCCTCATTGGGACCCGTCAGGGCATCTCTACGCGTCGCCGCATGCCGGATCGACCCGACGTCGAGTTCTTGTGCGGCCTCAGACCGTGCTCGTAGGCGACGACGATCGTCGTCGCGAGCACGTTCATGTCGAACGGCTTTGTCAGGTAGGGAATGGCATAGGCGGTCGCGAGTGGCACCACGCGCTGCGCGTCGGCCGAGACGAGGACCATCGCCGGAGATCCGCTGCCGTGCTGGTTCAGCGCCTCGATCAAGGAATCGCCAGGTCCGTCGGAGAGGCTCAGGTCGAGCACGACCACCCCGACGGGATGCGACGAGTCGAACAGCACGTATCGAGCGCGCGCCGCCGACGTCGCCGTCATCACCTCGAACTTCTCGTCCTCGAGAAGGCCGGTGAGCGCGTGGCGGAGCGTCTCGTCGTCTTCGACGATGAGCGCGACGCGAGGGGCGGGGGAGGGACCAGCGAGAGCCACGAGATTCCAGTTGGAGACCTGCGACGAGGTCCCGTTGCGGTCCTCTTCGTCGCAGAGCGTCGTCACGCGCCGATGACGATGCGCTTCGCGCCACGCCCTTCGAGGAACGCGCGGATCCGCGGCTGCTGTTCGCCTTGCACGACGATGATTCCATCCTCGACG